>JAYENE010000556.1:0-1627 GCA_034721935.1 Thermodesulfobacteriota bacterium | reverse complement strand
AACGGTAAAGATCAGCCGAGATCGATACAGTATTTTTGAAATAAGGCGTATGCTTAAAGATACCAAAGAATTGATTATTGATCCCGAGTTTCAACGCAATGCCGTCTGGAAGATTGAGCAGGAGCGGAAGCTTATAGAAAGCGTGTTGATGGGCATTCCTATTCCCATTATCTATGTCTTTGAAGAGAAAGATGGCAAGAAGCAGGTTGTGGATGGGAGACAGCGGATTCATGCCATAGTGCGCTATTTAGATAACGAATTCGCTTTGGACAATCTGAAAATGCTTCCTCGCTTTAATAAAAAACGCTTCAAAGAACTTGATCCGCTGTATCAAAGCAAACTGGAACGATACCAGATTCCTTTGTATGTTATAGAACCCCCCACCCCCGAGCGGGTCAAGTATGATATTTTTGATCGAGTGAACCGCGGCGGCACACGGCTCAATAACCAGGAAATGCGAAATGCCTTATATTCAGGCCAATCCACCAGTCTTCTCAAAAAACTGAGTAAAGCAAAAGCGTTTCAAGAGGCAACTGGCGGCGGGGTAAAGGGACGGCGAATGCGTGATCAATACATTATTCTCCGCTTTCTCGCCTTTCATCTTTGGCGGGAGAAAATAATTAATTTTAGTTACAAAAGCAACCCTGACGATTTTCTGGCCGAGGTGATGAAAACAATCAACGATTTTACTCCGGACCAGATCCATCAATTAGAGCAGTGGTTTAAAAAATCCATGGCCCAAAGCTTTGCCATTCTCGGCGCGGATGGTTTCCGTTTTGAGGCATACAATGTTAACAGGCGGCCCATTAACATGGCGCTTTTTGAAGTATTAGCTCATTTCTTTACTTTAGTGGATATTAAAGTAATGGATAGGAGCGCTTTGAAAAAAAACCTTGCGGAATTAAAAATGACATAAGTGTCAGGTCTCAACTTCTGACACCTTTTATCTCTGCATGGCAAGCAGGGTCTGACCCTGGCAACTTATTGTTTTTACAGCTAATGATGCTTAAAATAAGGGCTGAACTGGGTCTTAGAGTGTACTTTTTGATACCCAAAAGGCGCTTCTAAGCGAATTTAAAGAGGGTCTGACCCCGTTAACTCGGGGTCGGGCCAGTTTGTTATTGTTCCTGTTCCTGTTATTGTTCCTGTTATTGTTCCTGTTATTGTTCCTGTTCCTGTTATTGTTCCTGCTGTTGCTCCGGGGGGATTTCCTGGAGCACTTTTTTGAAGCTTTCAATGTCCTCGCTTAGAATAGCAGACTTGTGAAGCTTTTTCAGCAGAATCCTGTTGTTCAGGATTTGTACCTTTTTATAAACATCTTCTGTAACGTCTTTGCTGAATCTTGCATCCAGGGCTTCTAAAACCATCTCTCTTGCATCGGTGAGCATGCCTTTCTGTATGCCTTCTTCTACATATTCTTTTGCCCATCCTCTAATCATATCAACACTCCTTCCTGGAAAAATTTCTTCTACTGCGTTTACAGCCACGTCCCTTGTGACCTTGTTGTCCGTGTTTGCCAGATACTTCATGAAAATCTCGATATACTCCCTGGCTTCCCTATTCTCAAGAAAATTGTGGAGCAGTCGGAGTACTTCTGAGAGTTTCTCCCGCATGGCAGGATCATTCA
>JAYENE010000555.1:0-1631 GCA_034721935.1 Thermodesulfobacteriota bacterium | reverse complement strand
ACTGCCAAACAAAACAGGAACAAGACTTCGACATTCGATATTCCCTGTTCGACATTCGACATTAAATCAGTCTGTTCAATGGTTAAAGATATTATCATCAATGATGTAACTTTTTTGTATTGCACTCAATTGGAATGATATCCCACAGCATCGTCATTTATCGGGCGGGCCTGCCCGCCTCGCTGAGCGAAAATCTTCATGGATGCTGACTGCCTCATTTGGCCTAGAGCGATGGCGGGCGGGATAAACCCGCCCCTACGGGTTACGTGCATCAAATTTCGTAGGGGCGGGTTTACCCCGCCCGAATAGAGTTCATGTTTTCGGCTTTAACAAATTGGTAATGCTCCCAGGTTAAACTGATTTAGGGAGTATTTCTCGTTCCCATGATACAGCGTGGGAATGCATACCGCAAGGGTTCCCACGCAGGAGCATGGGAACCAGGCAACAATAATGAGTCGCTACGCTTTATTTTTTATATAAAATTGGCAGCATTCCTTAACTTTAGGCACTTTAGCTCACTTTAGCTCACTTTAGGCACTATTACCAATCGATTATGTTAGATAACCTTGTAGATCAGTATATCAATTACCTGCTTGTTGAAAAGGGCCTTTCAGATAATACCATTGAATCATACAGCAGCGACCTTGCCATATATCTCGAATTTCTCAAAAAAAATAGAATCAAAAACATTTCCGGCGCAGATACTGCCGTTATATTAAAGCACCTGATCGACTTAAGGAGTTCAGGACTCGGGGCAAAATCCAGAACAAGACATCTCATTGTCTTAAGAGGTTTTTACAGATTTCTAACACAGGAAAAAATAATTAAGCAGGACCCCTCAAGGATTATCGATCTTCCCAAAGGCGGAATGAAACTACCCGATGTTCTGTCTGTAGAAGAAGTAAAAAAGCTTATAGATATTTGTGACACAAAAAAGCCAAAAGGAATCAGAGATGCCGCAATGATCGAACTTCTTTATGCCGCGGGGCTGAGAGTCTCCGAACTTGTGAACGTAAAACTTCAGAATGTCAACATGGAAGCCTGCTTTGTCAGGGTATTTGGAAAGGGATCAAAGGAACGAATTGTGCCCATAGGTCTTTATGCAAAAGAAAAAATTAATTATTATATAAAAAGTTCCAGGCCACTGCTTTTAAAAAATATGGTCAGCCAATATCTGTTTGTTGCAAGGGCGGGAAAACCCATGACACGACAGGGATTTTGGAAGCAGTTAAAAAAATATGGACAGATGGCCGGCATAAAAAAAAGGCTCACGCCACACAGCCTGAGACACTCCTTTGCCACCCATCTTCTTGAAGGCGGCGCTGATTTAAGGGCTGTCCAGATAATGCTTGGTCATGTCGATATCTCCACAACCCAGATTTACACACATGTAGCCAAAAAGCGGCTTAAAGAAATTCATGAAAAATATCATCCAAGAGGGTAATGAGAATAGTTAATTTTGAATGTTGTAACACTTTAGTTTTTTGAAAATAAATGCGCTTCAGGTATAATCAAATTTAAACCAGGAAAAACTCACGAATAAGAAATCGTAAAGAAAGAACTTGCCATAACTATAAAGAAATAGTGGTAACTTAACCAAATAATTAGACAAAAATGGCATTTTAAACCTG
>JAYENE010000554.1:0-1636 GCA_034721935.1 Thermodesulfobacteriota bacterium | reverse complement strand
GTTTTGTCCGTAGTTCCAATCTCAAGGGTATGAATGTCGCCGATCTTGATTTCCCGGGCATCGTGAGGTGCCTTCTCGCTGTAGTTTTCGCCGTTTAACCTGACTGTCCATACAATCTTTTCTTCACTGATCTGATTGCTCAAAATTTCCTGCAGGACATCTTCAAGGTTGCCAAAAGAGCCGCTGAGCAGCGTCTCGGTTTGGTCTATTAAAATTCTCATGATTACCTCGCTTTCTGCCGAAAACGGGTCGAATAAATCGGCTACCAACATAAAGCGGGACACTTTTCGCCATTTTGTCCACTATAGCAATTTCACAATCAATCAGTAGGGGCGGGTTTCAAACCCGCCCCTACTGATTGAATTTACAGGCTGTCCCGCCTTACATTGGTAGCCGATAAATCCGACCCCTACGACTTTTTTCTATGAAAATATTTTCCTCATTGCCTCAACTATCCCCATCACTCTCGATACATAAGTGTGATCCCTGATTACCCTTTTGTATCCTTTTTCCGCTACTTGTTTTCTCTCGCTCTCGTGATCCAGGTAATATTTAATCAGCTCTCCTATCTCATCCGGCTCTTTATAACATATAACCTCTTCACCAACTATAAACAATTCATCCATCTGTTCCTGATAATCGGTCAGCAGAAAGGCCATACAGGCAGGCACATCAAAGACCCTTTGATTAACAGCGCCCTTCATCTGTCTGCTGGTCGCGTTGAAATTAATCGTCGCCACATTATACAGGCAGGGAAGTTCGTTATAATAGGCCAGTTCCCTGTGATACCTGAACAGACCATCGTCAATCAATTCCGGCCAGTGTGGGTCCCCCACGATTAAGGGTCTGAAGGGAAGAAGCTTTTTTACCCTTTCCAGCCGGTAAATCTTTGTCGCTTCCCAGTTGACCGCGGCTTCATAATTGGCGCTGTCAGCGCCGGTCAATTTTTGAAAGTCATCATACAGCCCGGGGTATTTTAATTCGATAATCTCCTCTATGCGTCTCTCTTCACTTTCCATATAATCCCGGGCTATGTGTTTGAAAAGCGATTTCAAGCCTCCGCCTACCTCAGACTTTATCAAGGTATCCCTTGCCTTCTTCACCATGGAATTGCCGACAAATGCCACGTCGGAGGCAAGATGGGGCATGGGATTGGCTTCATTTCTTGTCGGGCGAAATCGTCTTTCGTCAACGCCAAGCGGCATATAAAAAAGATGCTCAAACCCAAAATCACGCATGTCGGGCAAGTTGTTCTTATCCCAGAGAAACATGGCGCAATAGGGGGTAACATTTTTCTCATAGCGCTTGAAAATCAGATTCGGATTGTCCACATACCATGACGCAAAAGGCATCTCAATCCTTGCAAGGAATTGCGCCAAGATACCCTCGCGATCCATGCCAAGATGATTGATAGTGAACAAAAAATCCGGTTTGAAATCAATAATGTCTTTAATGATTTTTTTGATGAAATCCTGGCGCCCCAGTTCATTTTGTGAAATGGTTACCAGCCTGTACTTTATACCCAACCTTTCCATCGCTCTGATTATTTCACCCATAAGGAAATATCGCGTTGTGAGGAGGAGAACTCTAACCTCTTCATGGCATAATTTTTTATACCTGAGGCGGTCAAAAATAT
>JAYENE010000553.1:0-7487 GCA_034721935.1 Thermodesulfobacteriota bacterium | reverse complement strand
CCCAGGCGGAGCAAGATAAGCTTTCCAATGCTAAAGTGGCAATCCCCGGAATGGGAGGTGTGGGAGGTCTGCACTTGATAACGCTGGTCAGGACGGGCGTGTGCAAATTTCACCTTGCTGATTTTGATACATTTGAGCCAGTCAATGTGAACCGTCAGTTCGGGGCCCAAGTTCCTGATTTTGGCAGGCCCAAGTTGGAAGTGATGAAGGAACAGGCTCTCAGTGTAAACCCATATCTTCAAATTAAAGAATTCCCGGAAGGCATCAATAATACCAACATAGATAATTTCCTCAATGGCGTTCAGGTGGTCCTGGACGGTCTTGATTTTTTTGCCTTTGATGCAAGAAGGCTTCTCTTTAACAGAGCAAGAGAAAAAGGAGTTTACGTCATCACAGCCGGTCCTTTGGGTTTCAGTTCTGCAATGCTCATATTTTCTCCTCATGAGGGTATGAGTTTTGATGAGTATTTTAACATTGTTGATAGAATGGAGCCACAGGATCAACATCTTTCTTTTGCCCTTGGTCTTGCGCCAAGAGCCACACATATCAAATACATGGATCTTTCCAGGGTTGACCTTGAATCAAAAGCAGGACCATCCTTAAATATCGCGTGCCAGATATGCAGCGGTATGGCTGCAACTGAAGCAGTAAGAATAATTCTTAATAAGGGACGTATAAAGCCTGTTCCTTATTTTTTCCAGTTTGATCCATATGCTCAAAAATATAGAAAAGGCAAATTATTAATGGGCAATCGAAATCCGATTCAAAGAATTAAAATGATCATAGTTAAACACATCTTGAAGAAAAAACACAGATCTTAAAGAAGGGCAAAATTCCAAGCTGTGCGGTTAGGATTTACCCTGTTTTGTCAATGAGTTGATAGCTATGAAGAGTGATGTCGCAGGGGCGGCTTTATGCCGCCCGCCAAACCTGCAGGCAGGCAGGTCGATTTGGGCGGGGTAAATCTGTCGGGCGGGATAAACCCGCCCCTACGGGAACCCGCCGATGAGGATTAGATCATTCGGAAGGGCTCAGGAATTACCTAACCACGCAGGTTGCAAAATTTTAATATTTTTTTGATGGAGATAACAATGGTTAATAAATACTGCGATATCCTGTTTAAATATCCAAAGTCCATTTTATCTATTATAATCATTATTACATTTGGCTGTGCCTTCCTGTACTCAAAGCTGCCGGTTGAGACCTCGGTGGAGTCGCTGATCATGGAAGATGATCCGGACCTGCTTTTCTATAACACCTTTAAAGAACAATTCGGCGAAGATGAATTTCTGGTGGTTGCCTTTTCTGAACCTGAGATTTTCAGCCCTGCTTACCTTCGATTCATTCAAAAACTGACCGAACAATTCGAAAATATAGAAGAAGTTGATGATGTCGTCAGTCTGACCAATGTAGAAGACATAATCGGTTCCGAAGACGATTTTGTTGTTGAGCCACTGGTAAAGGAAGTGTCCGACGACCCTCATTCCATAGAGACCATCAAACACCGTGCTTTGACCAACCCCCTTATCGAAGGGAATCTTGTCTCGCCCGATGGCAAGGCTGCGCTCTTTGTTATTCGAACCAGGAGCCACCCTGATGACGAAACATATGATGCACGTTTGATCAGGAAAGTGAAAGAGGTGTTAGAAAATCGACCCGACCAATTCAGACACATCAATTTTCATCTGGCTGGCTGGCTCGTGACCGATGTTAATATGAGCGGTTACATGAACAAGGACCTCAAGAGCCTGATGCCTCTTACCTATGCATTGATCATCGGGCTGCTCGTTTTCTTCCTTCGTAACGGATGGGCTGTGTTTTTATCCATCCTGAATGTATCTGTCTGCCTTGTCTGCACCATGGCAGTTCTCTACTTGGCAGGCGGCGCCGTCAGTCCCATGACCGCCATTTTGCCTCCATTGATCATGGCCCTTTCTGTCTCGGACAGTGTTCATATCTTTACCGAGTTTCTAAGAAAAGACCGGTCTCAAGCGCCATTGCCTCAACTAATGCGAGAAACATTAAGACATTTATGGGTTCCCTGTTTTCTTACCAGTCTGACTACCGCGGTCGGCTTTGCCTCCTTGTCTATCAGCAAAATCCCTCCAATCCGTCACTTCGGGCTGGCGGCGGCTGGTGGGATGATGATCGAATTTTGCCTTTCAATGTCCATCATCCCCATTGGCATCTATTTCTTCAGAAACTTTGGTTCCTTGAAACAACCTTCTCATCTCAAGACCGGTTCCGTTCAATGTCTGGTTAACAAACTGGCCGTGTTCATACCGAAAGCAAAGGTATACGTATGCGGACTTTCCGTCCTCCTCGTAGGATTATCTGTCTGGGGTATCTCAAAGCTGAACGTAGAGACTAATCTGATGGAGTATTTCAAGAAAAAGAGCGAGGTTTACCAGGACGCCAGGTTTATCGATCACGAGCTGGGCGGCGTTAATACACTGGAAGTATCATTTGAGGCAAAAGAACGCGACGCTTTTTTACTCCCGGCAAATCTGAAAGTCATTGAAAAAATAGCTGAATACCTGCGAGAAAGGCCGCAAATCGGAAAAGTGACCTCAATAAATGACTTCCTGAAAGAAATGAATCAGTCGTTTCACAGTGAAGACCCCGCTTATTATGAGCTGCCTGACAGCCGGCAGATGGCTGCCCAATACCTGCTGCTTTACGGCGGGGATGAATTGGATAATTTTATAGATACAGATTACCAGTGGGCCAGGCTGTCCGCGAGGGTTACCGAGCACAGCTCCAGCAGGTTGAAGGTATATATTGAACAACTCAAAGACTTCATAGAGAGAAACCTGGGGGAGTCCGATCTGCAAATCAGGGTGACCGGCAAAACCTATCTGGTCAACAAGCTGGTTAAGAACATCGTGGACAGTCAGGTCCAAAGCCTGTCCCTGGCTTTTTTGATCATCTTCGGCATGTTGTTTATCGTTTTTCGATCCTTTTACATGGGACTCATTTCAATTATTCCCAACATGCTCCCTATCATTTTCAATCTCGGTCTCATGGGCCTCGTGGGTATCCCTCTTAACACAGCCACGGCTATCATCTCTGCGGTTGCTATCGGCATTGCCGTGGATGATACAATCCATTTCTTAAACCAATACCAGAATGAAAGGCGAAGGGGCAATAACATCCGGCAGGCAACCATTACGGCCATCGAAATAAAGGCCACGCCCATAATGACCACGTCTTTGATCCTTATCGGGGGATTTGGCATTCTCGTCCTTTCCAGCTTTGTTCCCACCATACAATTCGGATTTCTATGCTCCCTCATTATGCTCTTTGCCCTAATCAGTGATCTTGCGATCCTGCCGGCGGTGCTACTGCTAAGAAAGGCCGGGGAGTGATATCAGTTTTGGGGTAAGAGTTTTTTCAATCGTGTCCTCCCCCTTTCCCAAAGGGGACCAAGGGCCATCCCCCTTTAAAAAAGGGGGACCGAGGGGGATTTTATCACCAATCGCAAGAAAAACTCGTTTTTTGGATAGGAACAGCGACCTTTGAAAAATGTTCAATTTCGTTCAAGTTCAAGGAGGGCGAAAATTTTAACCGCAGGAATACATTGAGTATTTCGAGGATAGCGCTAAAGCTTCACTGCGTGCCAAAATTTGAGCCTGACGCCGAAATCGGGCGAAAAGGGGGGGGTTCAAAGGTCTCGAACAGCGCGTGCTGGTATATAGGTAAGTTCAATAACAATACTGGGGATGACCTCGTGCAAAATGGTCATCACCAGCATTATTGAAAATTGGTTATTGTTCCTGCACTGACTCTGTTTAACCCTTCTTCCTAAATTTCCTTCTGCCCAGTCCGGCGAGACCGATCATACCGCTGCTTAAGAGCAACATCGTTGCAGGCTCGGGAATAGGTGTTCCGGGAGGACCAATCGCCCCGGAAAGAAAGATTTCCTCATACCCGTTATTGAGACCCTGGAAGTCGAATTCGGTGACAAACCGGAGATTTGGATTATACAGGCTAAGATCCATTGTGGGTGCGTAGGCGATGAAATCGGGCTTGCCGGAACCTTTGTTATTGTTAACCGAATACTCTGTTCCAGAAGTCCCCATAACTGTTATCACGCCGGGGGCAAGCACCCAAGCATCTTGGTCAAAATTGCCATCACCGAGCTGCTGGGTATTGTCAAATGCCCATTCATGGTCAATGGTCCCGCTTTCATCGGTGAGGTATACCCTCCCGACAAAATCCAGGTTTGGGTCAGTTCCTGTCTGGTTCAGGTCCATGTAGAAAACCGGGACGGTGTTGTTAGGGTTACAGGCCTGGAGATAGTCCAGCACCTGGCCCACGGTAACAGGGCCATTGACATTTTCAGAGGTGCCATCATTGTCCTGGTCATTCTGCCCCCACCATCCAGCAAATGAAGTGGCGCTGCCTCCTTTATTGATCACCGGGTCTTCAAAGTTAAAAGTGCCACTTGGACCTACTCCCTGGTTTGTTTGTCCACCAGCCCCTGTATAGAGCAGGACGTCAAGCCCGCCCGTGCCGGTGGCGAACTGAAAGTCGCCCAGTGATTCGGGCAGATAGCCTTTATCTTGCAGTGCATTCGCTATTTTTGCTGAATACGACCAGAAGTCATCGTGGTAGCTGGCGACCGGGATCCCGTCATACAACAGCGTTGGATCGGGAAGAATTGTATAGCACAGCACCTGCCCCGCGAATCCAATGCTGACCAACATAAATACCGCTGCTGCTATAATTTTTTTACTGATATTCACAATAGTTACCTCCGCCCTTAATATCCTCAAATAAATGGGGGCGACTATATAGATAAACCACCCCCATACCCTTAAAAGCATCAATGTTAAGATTCCCCATATCCGTAAATTTGCTACCCTTTCTTGGAGCGCCATAGACGGGATCAATTGTGCCATATTGTGTTGTGGTCGTATTGGCAAAGAAACCCATTTGATCAAAAACACTTGTCCAGCCAGCATTTTCCTGATTGCCATAAGCGTCAACATGCAATTGAATCGGTATCGCATAACTACTGCTCAGGCCCAGAGACACTACAAAAGCAATTGCCACTACACTACTAATTAATAACTTCTTCATCATCTTTTCACCTCTTTTTTCCATTTAGAATTAAAAAACCAATGGTTAATTTCCAAAGTTCATGAACTAACACTGTTTAACTTTAAGAGCGCAACTATTAGCACTAAAGCTTGTACATCACTTCCTTTCGAGTTAGCGCACCTTCGGTGCGAGCTGATAGCTGATAGCTGTTGAGCTTATCAGCTATAAACGGTTATTATTTAGCAACCTCTTGATAAAATTGACCAAAAAATGAAAATTCCTATACTATCGAGTTATTGGGTTTATCGGGTCAGAGCCCCGGTTGAACAGCACTTGCATCACCCAACCCATCCGATGTCACCCAGCCCGCTCCCCAGCATAAACATACTCGCCGACCCGGTCACAGGAGTTACTCAGCACAACTCTATTAAAAGCAACATCTATACCAACAGATTAAAAACTTGTGTAAATTGTAATATTAGCAATGCTAACAACAGGTTAGAATGTAAGAGAACATCTGCCACCGATTGCTTTCCTTTCAAAAATGTGCAACCAGGTTCCACTTTATGCAAATCACCTTCCACTCATGTGTAAAAAAAGTTGCACAATTGCTCGTTACTCGTTGCTCGTCGCTGGTTGCTGGTTGCTCGTTGCTGGTTACTGGTTACTCGATTATCGTTCACATCATGCTTATAACCTATCTCACCTTCTAACCTTCTAATCTTCTCACCTTCTTGCCTTCCTTCTCCCAAACCAGCCCAGTCCAATCAGCCCGGAGCCAAGCAAAAGCATGGTTGCCGACCCGGGTGCGGGAGTTACTCAGCACAACTCTATTAAATGCAACATCTATACCAACAGATTAAAAAACTTGTGTAATTTGTAATATTAGCAATGCTAACAACAGGTTAGAATGTAAGAGAACATCTGCCACAGATCGCTTTCCTTTCAAAAATGTGCAACCAGGTTCCACTTTATGCAAATCACCTTCCACTCATGTGTAAAAAAAGTTGCACAATTGAGTTTAATAGTTTGTTATAGAAAATTCTTTTTTTTGTTAGACAGGATTTACCGTATTTACTTGATCTTTTTTCTTTCTCACTTTCCTGCCTCCGGCCCGTAGGGTTTACGCCACGGAGGGATGAAAGTGAGAAAATTCAATCCGCCTCCGGCGGAAATAACTTTTTCATGCTGATAGACTTTTGTGAATCAGCTCGGAGTCACTGTAGTTTATTAGGTTTATTGAGAACATCTTGCGTTGGTTGTTGACCAATTAATTTCTTTGTTGTTATATGAACTGAAAATAGTAATACATATTAATGAATAAAAACAACAGAAAACACTCAAGAAAATTTTCGCTAAGCCGACACGAGCGGACATTGCATGGAATGAAGTTAAGTCACTACTTGCAGCCTGCGATGCCCATATCAGTGAAGGCCGAGGGTCAAGAATTCGCATAGTCCTGAGTAATCAAGTTCTTAATTTGCATACGCCACATCCCCAAAAAGAATTGAAAAAATATGCTGTTGAGCTTGTTAGAGACTTCTTAAGAAATACAGGAGTAAAACCATGATGAAAAACATCCTTAAACATAAAGGCTATACGGGAAGTGTAAACTTTGACGCAGATGATAGAATTTTTCATGGTCGCGTCCTGGGGATTACAGACGTAATCGGGTTTGAAGGTCAATCTGTTACGGATCTTGAAAAAGATTTTCACGAGGCTATCGAAGACTATCTGGAGACCTGTCGTGAAATCAGTAAGGAGCCTGAAAAACCTTTCTCGGGCCGCTTTGTTGTGCGTATTCCTTCCGAACTCCATTGCGCGATTGTGCTTGAGGCAAAAAAACACAAGAAGAGTATCAATTCCTGGATAGCTGATACTTGCAAGAGCGCTATTGAAGTTCAGTGATATATCTTTCATGTTAAGGCACATTCCTTCCGATGAGACAGGATTTACAGCATAATCCAAATAATCCTGTCGTGCGAAGCATCCCGCAGGGATAATCCTGTCGGATAAAAGGTTAAGATTTTGAACCATTCTTCGTCCTCCTTCTCCCAAACCACCCCAGCCCAATCAGCCCGGAACCGAGTAGGAGCATGTCGCAGGTTCGGGCGCGTGAGTTGTCGAAATAGTGCCGCTCGGATAGTCAGAAAAAGGGGTACCGGTATTTCTACTACTCGTCCTGCTAAATAATTTTTCGCGATAACTGATTGTTGCCAGGGCCACCCTCTTTCCAATCCCAAAAATTAATAACCCTGAATCCGAATCGAACTCCGAACTCTGATCATATCGCTCAGCCGAAAGTAGTTCATAGTTCACCAAAAAGGATACAGATTCCCCTTTATTCAATATTGTGGTAGTATTATAAGCAAACTCGTAAAAATTTGAGTCTGTGTCGAAAAAAGAATCGAAAGAATCCAACGACCAGCCGGAAGGCGATA
>JAYENE010000552.1:0-7498 GCA_034721935.1 Thermodesulfobacteriota bacterium | reverse complement strand
GATGCGCAAGAGATCGGTGCAGATCGAGTAAAAAATCGCTCAATTTAGGTATTAGATTGTTTTGGAGCAAATAATGCCCACAAGTGGAATTTAAATAGATTTTCCTTCCTTCATTATTCGACATTCCCTGTTCGACATTCGACATTAAATCAGTATGTTCAATGGCTAAACTGTAACTTCTCAATATGTCTGGGCAACACTTACTGGATTCCGGCTTTCGCCGGAATGACGATTGGATATAAACGCCTGTCATTCCGGCGAAAGCCGGAATCCAGAGGATAGTCGCAAAATATGATTTGCCCGGACTTATCGAGAAGTTACGTTTGTAAATTTCTGATCAATACGTTGTTCTTTCACCGAAAATTGCTGGATAGTCGTTTAGAGCAAGCAAAGGAGACTCTGTTTATTTTTAACCTCTTTTGGAATTTATCCTGATTTTTTAACTTGTTGACCAAAAAGGCATGGGCAAAAAAAAGGGGGGGATCTCTTTACGGGAGGCAATGTTTTAAAGGCTTGCCAATAATATCGTCCAGTGCGGGGTCTGCTTCCGTGGTTGTATACTGAAAGAGGGGGAAAGAAGTTTCTGCCGCAATAAACGCCTCGTAATGGATATAGTGGCGTCCCCAACCGGATTTGAACCGGTGCTGCCGGCGTGAAAGGCCGGTGTCCTGAGCCAGGCTAGACGATGGGGACGTACATATGGTGGGCCGTGCGCGGCTCGAACGCGCGACTCTCTGCTTAAAAGGCAGATACTCTACCAACTGAGTTAACGGCCCTGTGAAATCTTTGTAAAACTGAGTATCTAAACATAAATTTTATTCTTGTCAATAAAAATAGTTGTCTTACTTGCGCCAGAATTCAGGCACAAGAAGGATTATTACCGTGTAAATTTCGAGCCTGCCCAAAAGCATACACCATATAAGCAGCCATTTGCCGATAAACGGTATCTGTGAATAATTCTCGGCTGGTCCGACAATCCCAAAACCCGGGCCTATGTTTCCGATAGTGGCTGCAACTGCGCCAAAAGAGGTAATAAAATCCACCCCCATGCCCGCAAGCAGGATAGCGCAAAAAGCAAAAAGGCTCATATAAAGGGCAAGAAACCCTAAAATACTCCTCATTATATCATCTGAAACCGGTTTGCCTCCTATTTTTATTTGCTTAACCGCATGCGGATGAATAAGGGAAAACAGCTCTTTGTAACAATACTTAAAACAAAGCATGACGCGGATGCATTTCATACCTCCGCCTGTCGAACCTGCTGAAGCCCCCATAAACATGCAAAATAAAAGGATAAGCTGGGACATGGCAGGCCATTTTTCGTAATCGGCTGTTGCATAGCCCGTAGTCGTAATAATAGAGACCACCTGAAAAGCTCCAAAACGCAATGCCTGGCCGATTTTTTCGTATATTGAACCATAAACATTAAATGACACGACAATAATCAACAGAAAAACAAAACCAAGAAAAAATCGACACTCTGAATTGCGCCAGAAAGCGAGCGGTTTTCCTCTGAGCATTTGGTAATGAAGCGAAAAATTTATCCCGGCAAGCAGCATAAAGAAAATAATTACAACATCAAAATATACGCTGTTGTAATGGGCGATTGAAGCGTTTTTTGTTGAAAATCCACCTGTCGGCATTGTTGTGAATGTATGACACAAAGCTTCATAAAGATTCATTCCCCCTATCAACAAGAGAATAAGTTCTGCCAGAGAAATGATGGCATAAACCTTCCAGAGAATCATGGCTGTATCCCTTATTCGTGGCTTTAACTTGTCCGGGACAGGGCCTGGTATCTCCGCCTTGTAAAGCTGCATGCCGCCGACCCCCAAAAATGGAAGAATAGCCACAGATAAGAGTATGATACCCATACCGCCAAGCCACTGGATAAAGCTTCTCCAGAAAAGGAGCCCTTTTGATACAGCCTCTATGTTAGTTAAAATCGATGCTCCGGTTGTAGTAAACCCAGAAACCGATTCAAAAAAGGCATCCACAAAAGAACTTACTTCGCCACCTAGATAAAAAGGTAATGCTCCGAACAGGCCTACGACCGTCCACCCGACAGCCACGATTGCCATGCCTTCCCGTCGGCTGATGAATTCCGCCTTAGTTTTCCTGAAAGATATGTGAAGTAAAAAGCCCGAGCATATTGTTATCCCAATAGACTTTAAAATGGGAATAACGCTTTGGTCATTGTAATAAAGGCCGGCAATAAGGGGCAATATCATGGTTAGCCCTAAAAAAATGATCAGCACACCAACAACATTAATTATATAACGCCAGCGCATTTAAAAATATTCCAGTTTAACCGCAAGGATTTTTTCAACCTTCGGAATAGCCTGTTTTCTTGCGAATATTATTATCATGTCATCAGGATTTACAATGGAATCGCCTGTAGGGATAATAAAATTCTTTTCGCGTATTATGCCGGCAACAAGCGCTCCTTTTGGAAAGGAAATATTCTTTAGGGGTTTGCCCACTATGTCTGAAGTTTCAAGAGCCACAGCCTCCATGAATTCAGCCTGCTCACCTTTAATTGATATGGAGGAAAGCACCTTACCGCGACGAATATGCTGTAAAATTGTATTGATCGCAGAAAGTCGGGGGCTGACAACCTGCTCAAGACCAATGGTCGACATCAAGGGAAAGTAGCTGAACTTGCTGATTTTTGTGATTGTTTTACGCGCTCCCATTTGTTTAGCAAGAAGCGAAGCTAAAATATTAATCTCCTCATCGCCTGTCAGCGTGACAACAACATCAATATCCTGGATATTTTCCTCTTTCAGGAGCTCCTGATCAGAACCGTCTCCATGGAGCACAACAACCTTATTCAATCGCTCGGCTAACTTGGCGCATCGGTCGGGATTTTTTTCAATTATTTTGGTATAAACAGGTTTTTCATCAAACAATCTGGCTAATCTTATTCCTATTTTTCCTCCTCCTATTATAAGAATGCGCTCTACAGGTTCTGCATACTTATCAAAAACAGTTAGGGTATCTAATAACTTTTCTTCTTCACAGATAAAATATATAAGATCGCCGGCCAATAGCGTGTCATCTCCGCTGGGAATAATCAGCTTTTCCTCGCGGATAACGGCAACAATAAGAGGTCGTTGTTTTTCTGATATGCTGGAAAGCTCTGAAAGACGGATTCCGGCTAATCGCGCATCCTTATCTAAAAGAATCGCAATAAATTTGATACGACCATCTGCAAATTCTCCGACATCGACGACACCAGGCATATTCATCATTCTGTCAATTGTTTTTACAACCTCGATCTCAGGGTTGATTAAGGTGTCTATATGAGGAGCATATTTACGGAAATTATCATGGTATTGATCAAAATCAGCATTACGTATGCGGGCAAGCTTTTTTGTCGATGGAGAAAGTATGTCCGCGACAAGACATGCCACAAGATTTGCTTCATCACTGTTCGTCACGGCAAGGAGTATCTCAGTATCTTTGAGGCCTGCTTCATCTAATGATATCGGGCTGCTTCCTGACCCGTTTACAACCTGGACATCTATATTATCGGATACGCGGCGGATTGATTCACGATCCTTGTCAATGACAACCACATCTTTGTTTTCATTGACCAGGTGGCTGGCAACATTAAAACCCACCTCGCCTGCGCCTATAATTACGACTTTCAATTAAGTATGCTCCCTTTTGGATTGATAATTTCTGATTGAACCTAAGTTGAGCGATTTATTGCGAAGATATGTGCCGAGATCTTGATGCATAAGGGTTTGCGAAAACCACAGGCATACCCGTGGATATGTTGAGGATTTTCGCGAATCCTTGATGCGCAAGAGATCGGTGCAGATCGAGTAAAAAATCGCTCAATTTAGGTTGAAGATTGTTGATTGTTGGAATCGCTTCGCTCTGTCTTTCAATCAATCCGATCTCCGACATCTGACACCGATTTTCGCGGCTGAAAGCCGCTCCTACTCGACCACTCGACCAATTCCCAACTCCGCCACTCGACTATTTACATGCCTTAGCGGCTGGACTATTGCTCAATATTTAATTTTGCGATGGTTTACTACAGATAGGCTTATATGTCAATTGTTGACGAGCAGGATGCTCAGGCAAATGACCCCAAAAAGGGTTGTCCAGTCGCTTCTATTTGATGAAAGGGCTTTGTTTGTTTGTTTTTCCGAGTAACACCTTGCTTCCATGGCAACGGCGAGTTTGTCAGCCTTTTCAAAGGTTCTAATCATAAGTGGAATTATTAGTTTTATCAATCGATACACAGGATTTTTCCTGTTTTCCACTCCCCGTGATCGCTGCGCATCAACAGTCTCCCTTGCCTGGTCAAGAATAAGAGGAACAAAACGCATGATCAAACTCATCATTGTTGCAACCCTTTTTCCCCGAATAAATGGAAAAGGCATCAAGAACCACTCTACTGCGGTTCTGATATCTGACGGCCTGGTTGTTGAAACAAATATTAACCCTAACAAAACCACAAGCAGAAGTCGCCAGCAAACAAGGGCTCCGTCATATATTCCCTGCCATGTAACAGCCGATTGTTGAAAGTTAGTTGCAGGTAATGCAGAAGCAAATATGGCTCTTGCTGCAAATATAAAAACAAGCAGAACAAAAAAATAGCGAAGTTCTTTTAAAATCGATTTAAATCGCAGATAACTTATTAATATTGCATAAAAAATCACAAGGGTTAAAATAGAAAGGGACAGCGGATAAGCTTTAAGACTTGAAATACTGATTAAAATAAAAGACAAAATTTTAAATCGTACATCTAAGGTATGCAGCAATGAAGTCCCTGGACGAAAATGAAAAGCAGTCAGCTCAGCCATGATTCTATCTCCATGCCCAGACGGGAAGCGCACGGCTCTCTTACACCAAACGCTTCAACATCCTTAATTGTCATTTCAGGCGCGCCGTCCATTACAACCTTTCCATCACTCATTATCAGCAGGCGGTCGGCATGCGCTATAACCTTTTCCAGGTCATGCGTTGCTATCAGTATGGTATGCCCCGCCTTATGCAGCGAAAGGGTCTGATGTAAGATCTGCCTTACTCCAGGATAGTCAAGATCTGAAAACGGCTCGTCAAAAATTAGGACTCTTGGTTCCATAGCAAGGATACCGGCCACGGCAAGCCTCCGCTTTTCTCCACCTGAAAGCAAATGGGGTCTTTGATCAGCAATATCTCTCAAGTTTACAGTTTCCAATGATTTTATCACCCGTCTTTTAACCTCGCATTCATCCAGGCAGAGATTTTCCGGGCCAAATGCCACATCATCAAATACTGTTTCACCTACTATCTGACTGTCTGCATCCTGAAACACCATGCCAACCATCTGTCTTGCCCTTGGTATGTCCCGTGACACAGGAACTCCGGCCAGCCTGACAGATCCTGTATCAGGCAGAAGAAGCCCGTTTAAATGCCGCAAAAAGGTAGTCTTGCCGGAACCGTTCCTGCCGGCAATGACTATAAATTCTCCTTCTCGAATACTAAGGCTTATATTATCTATGCCTATAGCGCCGTCTAAAAAGCGATGGCTAAGATTCGTTACTTCAATAATATTCATTTAATCCTTAATCCTCATTATTGGCCGCAATGCCTTTGCAATAGGAATTGCTGCCGCAATCTTCAGGGCATCGCCTAAAACAAAAGGATACATCCCCACAATTAGCGTTTTAGTTAGAGTCATGCCTGTTAATAGTTTAAGCCAGGCAAGGCCGCATGCATAAATGACAATTGATCCGCAACACATTGCGATTACATCAAAAACTGCATGCCGGCCTGTTTTCTCCGTAATCAGGCCAATAATATATACAGCCGGAAGATATCCAAAAAGGTAGCCCCCGGTCGGCCCTAACAAACGTCCTATACCTCCTGTTCCGCCTGCAAAGACCGGGAAACCGCAGGCTCCTGCCAGAAGATATGCCCCAACACTTGCAAGGCCCATCCTGCTTCCAAGTAAAAGACCCGCAAGAAGTACAAATAAATTCTGAAGGACGATGGGAACAGGCCCTATTGGTATTGAAAGATATGCGCCTGCAGCAATTAAAGCCGCAAAAAGTGAAGCATATGCTGTCTTGCGAAGCTGTATTGAATGATTTGGGCGCATATTAATTTCTTGACCCCCATAAGCGCTAAGTTAAAAATTAATTATTAACAATTGATTATTGATTATTTTTCCTGCGTGAATATAATCGCCTCTATTCATATTTAACAATTAATAATTCCGCCAGAGTGCTTTGGCGGATTAATTGTGAATAATTAATGCTTTGATCCCTTATGATCCTGCCAACTCTTTTAGAGATAATCCAAAAAGATTATCAGCTTCGTAGTTTGCCGGTTTATACATGAAAACAGTCGCCATATATAACCTTTTTGATTGATCCGTCCACTAATTCCAGTATCAGCGCTCCGTTTTCATCAACATCTATTGCGAGCCCTTCAGATGTATCATGGCTTGTTACTACCTTTACGCGCCGGTTAAGGGTTATTGTGTATTTTTTCCATTCAGGGATTATGTTCTCAAAGTTCGCATTATTAATATAGGTTTCGAATTTATTTAGAAATTCAGAAAGAAGCTGTTTTCTTGATATTTTTTTGCCAAGAATACAGCTTAATGACGTAGCGTCGGGTTCTTTGGCGGTTGGATCGTTATTCGCATTTATTCCAAAACCGATGTTTATAAAAGTGACCATATCCGATTCCGCCTCTATTTCAGACAGCATTCCGGAGATCTTTCTGCCGTTGACCAGTATGTCGTTTGGCCACTTAACCACAGCATCAATACAAAACATTTGACGTAACAATTGAGCAAGAACAAGCGAGGCTGCAAAATTGAGCCTCAGGCTTAATACAGGAGGTATCTGCGGCCTTAGCACAATGGTAAAATAGAGCCCTCCTTCTGAAGAATGCCAGATCCTCTTTAAACGACCTCTGCCATTTTTCTGGCATCCGGCTATTACAACAGTAAAATGTGGATACCCCTTTCTGGCAAGCTCTCCGGCAATATCCATTGTTGATGTTACTTCGGGAAAAAAGTGGATTTTTGATTCTCTGCCTGGAAATTCCCATGGGAAAAGGGCGTCAATAGAGCCTATAATCCGGTATCCCATTGTGGTTGCAATAATATTATATCCGAGCCCCTGAAGTTTGCGAATATGTTTCCATATAGAAACTCTTGAAATCCCAAGCTCAGAGCTAAACGCTTCGCCTGAAACAATCTCTTTTTCTCTTTTGAATATTTTAAGTATTTTTCCCTTCATTACTGGCCCCTTCATTCTGGTTAACCATTTAAGTTTGTGAGGTTAACGAAATGCGGGCTATGTGTCAATAATATTTGATGGGCGCACAAATCTAATGACAGAAATTTACAAACTTAAAAAGTAACCTGCCAACAACCTGATGTGGCGGGCAGTTCAATTTAAAACGGCTGACTGTTTGAGCATGTTAGTGAGCGTTAAGAAATAACGACGACCAAATAAAATTTTCTATGAGTCGGATAATG
>JAYENE010000551.1:0-1645 GCA_034721935.1 Thermodesulfobacteriota bacterium | reverse complement strand
CTTGATGCATAAGGGTTTGCGAAAACCACAGGCATACCCGTGGATATGTCGAGGATTTTTGCGAATCCTTGATGCGCAAGAGATCGGTGCAGATCGAGTAAAAAATCGCTCAATTTAGGTTATATATACTTCTCAGGGTTTTGCCATTATACATCGCTCAAATCCTTTATACCAATTTTAAAAGGGTGATACGAAAGCCTGTTGCAGAACGGCTCGGGTGGGGCAGGCTACAAAAAAGATCTACCATGCCGCCAGATAACTCAAATTCAATCTTTTCCATAGTCTGAAGTGGGTTTGCGATATTTATTGGCATCTCAATAATGGCGTACAAAAAAGAATTCTGATCTGCGGTTGCCACAAGATGCGCAGCAGTAAGAGAGGTATCCTGTTTCAACTTCAGGTAAACTGGATCACTAAATGATTTGAAGGATACCGCCGCGAGAACTTGACCGCGGCTAATGCGTGCGTATCTGAAATGATCCAGATCAGCTTTCATGCAGACGAGGTTCCCAATCCTGCTGCAGCCGCAGTATACATTATAAAAAGAGCGCAGCATCTGGGCAGGAATATCATAATCCACCCGGCACATTTCCATGACCAGGTTGTACGGGCTCGTTTTGGAATTTATTGAGGCATTGGGTGTGACTGCAATGATGAAGTTTCGGAGTGGTAAATTTCGATAAACCTCTGCAAGCAATGCCGCCAGATTCCGATCTTCATTAATAAAGCCGTCAAATACGAACACCACCAGGCCGGCATTCGAGCTTACAATCAACAGCTCCTCAAACTCGGTGTCGGTATTGTCCAGTTCGACAATCCTGTCGACCATGTTGATGTCGGGTCGGATATGGCTACAGGGATTGAGTACCGTTTGGGCAGATTGAATTCTTTTGTAGCGTGTCATGATTTGCCGCCCATAATCGCCAATAAAAACAAAGAAAGGTCCGGAGTTTTGCGGACCTGTTATATTTTCCGACATGCTCGCACCCATGTTTATCACTTCATTTCAATAACATATTGATATAATGAACTTTTCGGTTTTATCATAAGGATTTACGCCAAAGAATTATAGTATCCTATTTAAATTTCGGGTTAATGGGCAGTCTGTTAAAATATAACTATGCGTAATTAGGCATCCTTCATTTTTACGTTACACTTGATTGAAAAGTAGCAGCGGCATCCTGCCGCTGATTTAAGAGGCTGGAAGCCTCTTCTACAATTTACAACTACTTTTACCCCAAAATGAAGGATGTCCGTAATTAAACCCTTTTTGTAAATTGAAAATGAGTTTTACCTCGAAATTTAAATAGGATACGCCAATTTGTTGAAACAGTTAAGCGTTTCATAATTCCCATTGATCAGGTTGTTCCCGTAATCGGTTGATATATAAATAAAAACTTTATAATTTGACCGCCAAACAGTTTGTTGCTAATATTTTTATAAATGTCAAGGGTGACATTTTTGGGCACACTCATAAAAAAAATTGAGGGGAAGGGGATATAATGAGAGGGAAACATCTGATTAAGTTCTTAAAGGCGCTTGATCTTTTATCTAAGCCGGCAGGAACAACAATAAATGAAATGGCAAGCCATTTGGAAATTGATCGTAGATCGGTGTATAGAACGATCAAATTAATTGAAGAACT
>JAYENE010000550.1:0-7513 GCA_034721935.1 Thermodesulfobacteriota bacterium | reverse complement strand
AGCTTTTTATAAAAGGATTGCTCTAAGTTATTTCTTTACGCTCACTTATGTGCGAGTTTCAGCCGTTCTTAAATTTAATTGTCCGCTGCCTCAGGTTGACCAGATAATGAGTTTGTAAATTTCTGCATAACAGTTCAGCCACAAAGGGGAGCATTACCAATTTGTTAAAGCCGAAAATATAAACTCTATTCTCTATTCAGGCGGGCTAAACCCGCCCCTACCAAATTTGATGCACGTAACCCGTAGCGGCGGGTTTACCCCGCCCGCCATCGCTCTCGGCCAAATGAGGCAGTCAGCATCCCTGAAAACTTTCGCTCAGGCGAGGCGGGCGGCCCGCCCGATAAATGATAATGCTGCTGGATATCATTCCAATTTTAGCAAACTGGTAATACTCCCCCACAAAGACACTTCGCTTAATTGCGAATTCAGGTCCGCCTGCGGCGGACTGTTGATTTCAATCCCTCAATCCCTCAATCCCTCAATCCCTTCCCTTTCTTTTGCCATTGTTCCTGAAATTCTTAAGCTGCGGAGAAGCAGTGATTTCTCTGCAAACAGTTTCCACTGCATTATAACCAAGAAATCTGTTAACTTCGCGTATTAATGCCGAACCGGCCTTAAGTTTCATGGTATCAGGCAAAGCAATTATTGTTTCTGTTTTATCCGGATCGCGCAGATGGATATAAGCCAGACATAAGCCGGGATGTTTTTTGGCAATAGCATAAAGTTTTATAAGTTTCTCTCTTTGGATCTTCGTTATATCCAGATTAAAGTTGATGCTTGCAGTCCAGGTTTCTTCAGCCTTATCAATAGGAATGAGGGAATCGACCAGTATTTTTGCCGAGTTTTCATCCTTTTGCACCTGTCCCTGCAGAACGACTGGATTGTCATCTACTAAAAAATCGTGTATTTTTTTATAAACTGAAGAAAAAACTGTAACTTCAATAGAACCAAGCATGTCCTCTATTGTTACAAAGGCCATTAAATCCCCTTTTTTTGTTTTAATGGTCTTGGTATTTCTTATAATGCCTCCGATCCTGACCGTTTCACCATCATTTTTTTCCTTTGTCGAGACAGAGGTTGCATTAGTAAATTTATCAAGCAGAGCCTCATACCTGGTCAAAGGATGCCCAGTTATATAAAAACCGAGCGACTCTTTCTCAAAGGCTAAAAGCTGCTTCTCGTCCCATTCATCAATTGCCGGCACAGGAGGATGCAACTTGCTTACGCTGACATTAAACAGGCCGATCTGCGGGTCTGATCTTTCCTTTTGTATCCTTTGGCCATAATCAAGAGCATCCTCTAAAGATTCCATCATCTCGCTGCGATTGGCGCCGGTGGAATCAAAGGCCCCGCATTTTATAAGACTTTCGACAACCCTCTTATTAACCTTTTGCAAAGCCACCCGTTCGCAAAAATCATAGAAAGAAGAAAATATGCCCTTTTTTCTAACATCAATTATAGATTCGATTGCCCCTTCTCCTACATTTTTAACCGCTACAAGCCCGAATCTTATCTTTGAACCAACCACGGTGAATTCCTTGCCGCTTTCATTTATGTCAGGAGGAAGAACATCTATTGCGTGACTTCGACATTCGGCAATATATTTTACCACTCCGTCAATGGAATGGATTTCACTTGTAAGCAATGAAGCCATAAGCTCCACAGGAAAGTGAGCTTTAAGGAAAGCTGTCCGGTATGCGATAAGAGCGTATGCAGCGCTATGGGATTTGTTAAATCCGTATCCGCCGAATTTTTCTATTAGCTCAAATATTTTTTTTGCCTTGTCGGAAGCAATGCCATTGTCCTTTGCTCCCTGCACAAAACGCAGGTTGTGCTTAGCCATAATTGCCGGGATTTTTTTTCCCATTGCTTTGCGTAAATCATCCGCTTCTGCCATGGAATAGCTTGCCAGCACGCTGGCAATCTTCATAACCTGCTCCTGATATACAATAACCCCGTATGTTTCTTTTAAAATTGGTTCCAGTTCGGGTATAGTATATTTAACAGATTTTCTTCCGTGCTTTCTTTCAACAAAATCATCCACCATTCCACTGTCAAGCGGACCGGGACGATAAAGGGCAACAAGGGCTATAATGTCGTCAAAGCATTCGGGCTGCAGCCTCACAAGCAGATCTCTCATGCCTGAACTTTCAAGCTGAAACACTCCGGTTGTGTCGCCTGATGCCAACAGTCGATAAGTATCAGAGTCTTTAAAATCAAGATTTGCAAAATCCGGAGGGGTACCGCCATGTCCGGCGATAATAGAAAGGGTATTGGCGATAACGGTAAGGTTGCGAAGGCCTAAAAGGTCAAATTTTACCAGACCGATTTTCTCAACACATTTCATGTCAAACTGAGTTACCACCTCCCCTTTTTTGCCTTTGCATAACGGCAAATATTCCACAAGAGGTTTGTCCGCTATCACGACACCTGCGGCATGTGTTGATGCATGTCTGGGCAGCCCTTCGAGAACGCGACATATCTTTATAAGATTTTCTATCTCAGGCTTCTCTTTTGCAAGGCGGTTAAGCCTTGGTTCCTGTGCCAGCGCTTCATCAATGCTTATATTCAAAACATCAGGCACCATCTTGGCGATTGAATCCACCTCGCGCAGCGGTATGTCAAGGGCGCGGCCGACATCGCGTATAACTGCTCTGGTTTTGAGCTTTCCAAATGTTATGATCTGGGCGACATAATCGCCGCCGCCATATTTATTCACTATGTATTTAAAAATCTCTTCCCTGCCGTTTATGCAAAAATCAACATCAATATCCGGCATACTTTTTCTGGCAGGATTGAGGAAACGCTCAAAAATAAGACCGTGTTCTATGGGATCCAGCTCTGTAATTCCCAGGCTATATGCAACAAGACTTCCCGCTGCAGACCCTCTTCCCGGGCCCACCGGAATATTATTATTTTTGGCATAATGAATAAAATCGGCAACAATCAGGAAATAACTCGGGAATTCCATATCCTTTATGATAGAAATCTCATAATCAAGACGGTCATTATAAATCTTTTCATCAATATCAGGATTCTTTATTTTTATACGCTGCAATATGTGTGCGTATCCCTCCCTGACTTTTTGCTCAAAAATTTCAGCCGCAGTCTGGCCAGAAGAAGGATCAGCAGAAAGACTAAATTTCGGGAAGTGATATATGCTGCTTGATTTTGATAGAAAGTCAAATTCAACATTGCATTTTTTTGCAATGTCAACACTGTTGCTAAGCGCGCCCGGATAAAGGGAAAAAGATGAATGCATCTCTTCTTTTGATTTAAAATAAAGCTGGTCGGTTCCGAACCTGAAGCGATTTGGATCATGGATAGTCTTTCCGGTCTGTATGCACAAAAGCAGTTCATGTGCGCGAGCATCCTCTTTATTCAGGTAATGGCAGTCGTTGGTGGCTACGAGAGGGATTGAAAGCCTTTTGCTCATATCAAGAAGGCCATGGTTAACCTTTTCCTGCACTGCAATCCCATTGCTCTGCACTTCAAGAAAAAAGTTGCCCTCTCCAAAGATGTCAAGGTAGGTGCGCGCGGCTTCATCCGCCTTATCAATAGCGCTTTCAATAATCAGCCTGGGGATTTCGCCATGCATACATGCTGAAAGACCGATAAGGCCCCTGCTGTATTCTTTTAGAACCTCTCTGTCGATACGGGGTTTATGGTAAAAGCCCTTAAGCTGTGCAATGGTGGCCAGTTTGCATAAATTGCGGTAACCTTCAAGATTTTTGGCTAAAACGAGGAGATGAGAAAGCCCTTTGTGGTCAAACGGGGTTTTGTCATGAATGGTCTGCGGCGCCACATAGTATTCACACCCTATTATCGGTTTTATTCCGGCTTTTATCGCCTTTTCATAAAATTCAATAATTCCGAACATGGTGCCATGATCGGTAATGGCCACAGAATCCATGCCAAAATCGGATGCCCGTTTTAACAGAGCATCGATCCTTAGGGCGCCGTCAAGAAGACTGTATTGCGTATGAACATGCAGATGGATAAAATCAAATGCGGGATTTGTCATTTAGATAGATTGTAACATTTTAGGTTTTTGAAAATAAATCAAGCTTCAGGTATAATTGAACCTAAGTTGAGCGATTAGCTGTTAGCCATTAGCGTTTAGCTCTAAAAAATCAGGGCATTACGTTAATTAGAAATAAGACCAAACAGGTGAAAATTTGTAATAGTAAAACATCCTGGAATCATTAAACTAATAGCTAACCGCTAAAGGCTAATCGCTCAATTCAGGTTAGAATTTGCAATCAGATGAGACCCCTGACCTCTCCCTAATTAAGCTTTGGCTCAATCAGGATGTACTTACTCAAGCTGGTAATTCGGGGCCTCTTTGGTAATTATTACATCATGAACATGGCTTTCGCGCATACCTGCCGGACTTATTTTGATAAAACGAGCCTTTTCACTGAGTTCTTTCAGGGTTCGACACCCAGCATACCCCATGCCCGCCTTTAATCCCCCAATAAGCTGAAAGATGTTAGCAGAAAGAGAACCTTTATATGGAACACGTCCGACAATACCCTCTGGAACCAGCTTGTTGTCATCGGTCATTTCGCTATGGTAATACCTGTCTTTACTGCCCTTTTTCATTGCTTCAATCGAGCCCATACCCCTGTATACCTTGAAGCTCCGGCCCTGAAAAAGGACTAATTCGCCGGGGCTTTCTTCGGTTCCGGCAAAAAGTCCCCCTATCATTACTGTATGGGCTCCGGCCCCTATAGCCTTTGTAATATCGCCGGAAAACTTGATGCCTCCATCAGCGATTAAAGGAACGCCGGTTTTGCTGGATATTGACCTGCAATTAATTATTGCGGTTAACTGGGGCATGCCTGCGCCGGCAATGATACGCGTAGTGCATATCGACCCTGGCCCGATTCCGATTTTTACCCCGTCAACACCTGCCTTAACAAGATTTTCAGCCCCTTTTGCCGTGCTGACATTGCCGGCAATCAGCTCAATATTTTTGAAATTGCTTTTTAATGTTTTTACTGCATCAATAACATTTTTTGTATCTCCATGAGATGTATCTATTAATATAACATCTGCCCCTGCTTTGAGAAGGGCGTGCGCTCGTTCCTCCATATCCTCACCAACTCCGACTGCCGCGCCGACCCTGAGCCTGCCCATACTGTCTTTGCAGGAGTTTGGATATTTTTTTATTTTTTCAATGTCTTTTATTGTTATCATCCCCTTGAGCCGCCTATTTTTATCAACTACAAGAAGCTTTTCAATCCTGTGTTTATGAAGCAACCTCTTTGATTCTTCCAGGGTAATTCCTTCTGAAACCGTTACAAGATTTTCCTTTGTCATAACTTCAGAAACTTTTTTTTGCAGGTCTGTTTCAAATCGCAGGTCCCTGTTAGTCACGATACCTACCAGTTTATCCCCTGTTATAACCGGAATTCCGGAAATGCGATACTCCCCCATCAGCTTCAGCACTTCATGCACCAATTGGTCAGGATGGATTGTAATGGGATCGATAATCATACCGCTTTCAGATTTTTTAACCTTGTCAACTTCCAGAACCTGGCTTTTGATACTCATATTGCGGTGTATGAAACCTATTCCCCCTTCACGTGCCATGCTAATGGCTGCATGCGCCTCTGTTACAGTATCCATGGCAGCGCTCACAATCGGGATGTTAAGCGCAATATTTTTTGTCAACATGGTTTCGGTATTAACATCTTTTGGCAGCACATCGGAATAGTTCGGAATTATCAAAACATCATCAAAAGAAAAGGCTTCCTCAGGTGGCATTTTTATCATAAGCTTCCTCCGAAAAAATTATTATGTTAAGCATAAGCTTTGATGAATTGGAAATCAATGTCATTAACTTAAAAATACTCAGAACCGCTTACTGTGATATTTTTTTACCACGAAGAACACGAAGGACTCGAAGATAAAGAAAAAAATGCTTTGTGCTCTTCGTGTTCTTCATAGTGATTAATACCTAAGTTGAGCGATTTATTGCGAAGATATGTGCTGATATCTTGATGCATAAGGATTTGCGAAAACCACAGGCATACCCGTGGATATGTCGAGGATTTTCGCGAATCCTTGATGCGCAAGAGATCGGTGCAGATCGAGTAAAAAATCGCTCAATTTAGGTAATAATAAAATCGCTTAGGGTTCGGCAAAGAATAAGTTCGCAATTTCAGGCGTTGAGGCGCTCGGCTGACAAGGCGCGAAAAAGCATGAATATCAAGCATATTCAGAATTTTCGCAACGCAGTCAGGCGGGATGCATCGGCGCCTGAAATGTGAAGTTATTTTTTGCCCAGCCCTTAAGTTAATGGCATTGAAATCGAAATAGCAAATGGATCTACCTTTATCAATCTTTTATTTGTTGCATTGACAATATAAAAGGATTAGGGGATTAATAGGTGCTGCATTAATCGGGAGTATTACCAGTTTGTTAAAATTGGAATGATATCCCACAGCATCGTCATTTATCGGGCGGGGTAAACCCGCCCCTACGGGTTACGCGCATCAAATTTCGTAGGGGCGGGTTTATCCCGCCCGAATAGAGTTTATGTTTTCGGCTTTAACAAATTGGTAATGCTCCCCCTTAATCCTTACCCCTTAATCCTTTAATCCTTACACATTCAGGCCGAACATTTCGCGAAATATGCAGATGAGGACATTTTTCAAATTTGTGACAGTATTATGCTTATTAAAATAAATCCAAAAAATCCACAAGCGCGTCTCATCACAAAGACCGTTGAAGTGCTCAAGAAAGGTGGAATAATCGCCTATCCAACAGACACCTTTTATGGAATAGGTTGTGATATTATGAATAAAAAGGCTATTGAGAAAATTTACCAGTTAAAGCAGCGAAATAAAAGCAAACCATTTAGTTTTATCTGTTCAGGACTAAAAAATATCAGCCATTATGCCAAAGTTTCAAATTATGCATATAAAACCATGAAACGGCTTTTGCCCGGGCCTTATACTTTCATTCTGGCAGGTTCAAAACTTGTGCCCAAAATTATGTTAACCAAGCGAAAAACCGCGGGCATACGTGTACCTGACAATCCGATTTGTCTGACGCTTGTGAAAGAACTGGGAAATCCGATTATTACAACAAGCGCAACAATGCCGGACAGAAGCATTATTCACGATCCATCCCTTATCCGCGATTATTTCAATTCAAGAATTGATATTGTGATTGACGGACAAACCCCTATCACAGGAAAACCTTCAAGTGTAATCTCCCTAATAGATGATATACCTGAGGTTATTCGCAAAGGCATTGGCGATGTGAATATTTTTATGTAAATCGGTCTTTTTTGCAAAATCAAACACCTCAAAAAAGGTTTCACAAAGGAAAAACTCGGCATTCATCGCAACACACTTCTTGCAAAAATTCATGAATCAGAAATTTACAAACTCAAAAAGTAACCTGCCAACAACCTGATGTGGCGGGCAGTTAAATTTAAAACGGCTGACTGTTTGAGCATGTTAGTGAGCGTTAAGAAATAACGACGACCAAATAAAGT
>JAYENE010000549.1:0-1647 GCA_034721935.1 Thermodesulfobacteriota bacterium | reverse complement strand
TTTATGAAAAATAAAATTTTCTTTGATACAAATATTATTGTCTATTTGTTTGATAAATCAGAAGAAAAGAAACATGCTCAGGCAAAAAAGATTGTCTTTGCTTCACTTCAGAATGTGACTTCATATATAAGCAATCAAGTCATGAATGAATTCATAGTGGTCGCCTCTCAAAAGATAGAAAATCCTATTCCCCTGAATCGCATAAGGAAGAATCTTGAATTCTTAAGAACGAGTTTAAACATCCATACCATAGATTTTGCAACCTCCTTAAAAGGAATCGATGTGAAGCTCGAATATCATTTTTCTTTCTGGGATAGTTTGGTAATAGCTTCCGCCCTGGAAAGTAACTGTTCAATTCTCTACTCTGAAGATATGCAGCATGGCCAAGTAATTGAAGATAAACTAAGAATCCTAAATTGCTTTGAATAAATGATGTAAGTTGCAAAAATGAGTTACTTATTTACAAATGGATGTACCGAAACACAAAACACAGGTTTGTGAAATTAAAAAGATTGCAGAGCAAAAGATTTGTTCAACAGAATAATTAATTTGTGTAAATTTGTGTAAATTTGTGTTCATTCGTGGCTGATTGCCTATTTTCAAATTCCAAATAAGGCCTCTCTATGTCTGATGTTTTGATAAAAGCAGAAGGTATTGCGAAAAGGTGTTTAACCGCTTTTCACTGCTTCTTTTGTTTAAAAAACTTGATTTTGGAAACTACTGGTTTGAAAGCGCTACACCAGGTTTTCTGATAAAGCTGATGAAGGAAAAAGATTTTGACATAACGAGGTTGAAAGAAATGGAGGTGAGGGAGGAATCGTTCGGCGCCTATGAACTTGAAAATCTCGCTGTGCTTCCTCTTTTGTTTCAGACCGGCTATCTCACGATTAAAGAATATGACAAAGATTTTATGACCTACATTCTGGGGTATCCAAATCTTGAGGTTGAAAACAGCTTTCAGTATTCTCTTTTGAGCAGTTACAGCGGCATGCACGTGGACGGCTATCTGATAGATTTGATACGAACGCTCAGAAACGACGATTTTGAAACATTTTTTGACACCCTGCAAATCTTTTTTGCCGATATCCCCTATGATCTTCACATAAGAAAAGAAAAATATTATCAAACAATATTTTATCTGATTTTTTCTCTAATCGGGTTAAAAGTGGAAGCGGAAGTAAAAACAAACAAGGGCAGGATAGATGCTGTCATTATCGATAAAGAGATCTATATTTTCGAATTCACGTTTCAAGCTTTGACACCGAAATTTTTTCAATTGCACAAAAAGGATATCACAAGTTTGTAACAGCAATAGTTAACAAGAAATATGATAACCCATTAGATGAGGTTGTAAGTTCGACGCTACTGGTCAGTCCTGATTTTATAGCTTTTATTAAGGATAAATTTTTATCGTGCAAAAAACCTGATAAAGAACTTCCGGATTTAAAAGAATTGATTGATAAAGCATCCCTGAAAGATATATTCGATGAAGTTGAATCCGTTTTCGGAAAAGAATCGGCTTTAGGTCGAAATGTAAAAATGTTTCTTTGTCAAAGATATACCGACGAAAAACTAAAAGATATCGGCGCTTATTTTGGGATTGGAAAATCCGGCGTGTCCCAGGCATGCAGACGTGTTAAAGATAAA
>JAYENE010000548.1:0-7532 GCA_034721935.1 Thermodesulfobacteriota bacterium | reverse complement strand
TATAAAGGTGGCTCCATACTTCGACCGAACCTTGTTTTTTTAAAATGGGAGGCGGCATAGGTTTTTCATTCTGAAAAGCATCCTTTTCGCTGTTTAATATTTCCTGTATGCGATCAAGGGTGAGCCCCGCGTCCTTCCATTTCCGCACAGCCAGCAACTGTCCCAGATGGGTATGAGTATAAAAAGCTCCTTTGCCGATTCCTTCAGGCCGGCCCACCAATCCCTTTTGAATGTAAAATCGCACCTTGCGCTTATTCATTTCTACTAAAGCGCAAATTTCATCAAGAGTGAATTTTTTATCCCTATTTTTCATAACACCAATACTATACATCATTGGTGTCACTGTCAAGTTAAAAATATCACAGTTATTAATATTACAGGAATCCACATCATATTCTGATGTTTCTTCCTTGAGCAGGGTCATAGTCGCATCAAACTGGAGGGTACAGAAATATAGACCGATAGAATCGAATGCGTAGTTCTTTTTAAAAATATGCTCAGAAGTATTTTGAATCTGGAAAGTTCGAAAATATACGGGAAGGCTGTGGTAGCCTATAAAACGAAGATAATGGAGAATACGTTTGGGGTTTTAACAATCAGCCCTTGCTTGATGAGAAGCTCAAGCTGCTGGTCGATATTTAAAACCGGTTTTTCGTAACACTGATAGATTTCAGACATAAAAAACCCGCCAAGGTGCGCATCCAGTGGAGAGGCGTAGCGGGTGTTGTTATAAACACCCTACCATTTACCCCTCCTAATTTGTCAAGAATAATTTAACTAAATTTTATTGTCTAATCTAATTTAATCCACGCCCTCATAAAAGAGGGCGACATTTCCTTTCAATACTTCATTTTTATTGTTTATTTCAATCCACACCCTTCGTTTACAGTAGCTTTTTGCGTATGAGTGACATCTATTTTGAGTAAAGCGCTTCATTATTATTGAAAGTCAAGCTATAAAATATAATTATTTTTTTAGCACGCGAGCCCGTTCACTTTCGGTCAGCAACATCGCGATATTAAAAAACGTCCTGAACATGCTCCGGCTTTGTTCTCATCCTCTGAAAATTCAGCTTCAATCTCTTCAATGGTGGACAGACTTGATTTCAGATTTTCAGGAAGGGAATCTGTTATCTGTCTTTCCCACTCGGCAACACCAATCGGTTTGGTGTATCCGGCAAGGGCATATTTAGCCAGGTTGCTGCGCCATGGAATTAGTGCAACGGTGCGTTGCACTAATTGACGATCTCTCCATGATTCAGCAAATTTGCGCATATATTTCAGGTTTCGTGAGGAAAACCCTTTCATATCCGGGAACGTTTCTTTTAGATCAAATGAAAGCCTGTCTATGATTTTTGCCCCCCAGCCCTCGGTTTGCTGTCTTTCGAGTATGGATGCTCCAATATTCCAATAGAGCATCACCATTGCGCAATTGGCAGACAGAACCGTTTTTATGCGTTCCTGTTGAATACGTTTCTTGAGGGAGGCCAGCAAATTTGCGTAGCTATCGGGAAGATCAGATTGTGAAACCGGAACAGGCATGACAATCCCGTTTTTTTTGTTTCACATTACGCACCCTTCGCTGTTCTGTCTGGTGCTTTTTATTTCTTTCGCCATTCATGATTCTGCCTTAGTTTTTTTCAATGCGACACTTGATCTGCTTGATTCGAATGTTCAGTTGAACCTGCGTTCCCAGGTTCTTTTCTTTCTTCAGCTTGCCCTGGATTTCCGATTTTTCCTGCTTCAGTTTACACACTCGGTCATCAAACGAGAGACCATTCGGAATTTCCAATGAATAATGGCCACTGTGCTTGGCGCACGCCGATTTCTATCACCCTGTCCCCATTTTGGGGTGAAAAACTGGTTGTCTCCACATCCAGCTCCACATATCGATTAGTTGATTTGATACAATTACTGGTCAGCATTTAACCACTTTCCACTTTTTCAATACCCTTTCAATTTTAACTACTTCCTCACGCCCTTTTTTTGATTCTTTGCCTGTTAATACCAGATCCCACAGTCTGCTGTTGGGTGTTAAAAGCTAGAGCGTCTAAATCGCCATTATTTTCTTGACCAGCTTTTGGACCGTCTCTCGTTCCCACGCTCCTGCGTGGGAATGCATACCGGCTTCGCGCGTTCCCATGCTTCTGCGTGGAAACACATACCAGCTTCACCATGCTCTGCTTCCCATAATTCGCGGCAGGAAAAGCTACCAACTCACTATGTTGCCGCTCCCATGCTACTTATTCGTTCCCACGCAGGAGCGTGGGAATGAGGCGCCATAAAAAATACGGCCCAAATTCCGGTCAAGGAAATTGAGTCAAAAAGCCCGTTTTTGGACGCCATAGTTAAAAATCCTTCTGGAAAGGTCGAGTTCACTATAATCTGTTTTTCCATAATGTTTATGGATTTTGGCTTTAAGCGGTTCAATAAAAGACGGATCGATCAGGTTGAGTTCATCCAGCCTGTACAGGAATGCTTCGGTTGAAACGCCAAAGCGGTGCTTAATACGAAGAAGAAGATTATATGACCATTGTTTTTGCCGTATTCCAATGCGGCAATAATTAGACACAGCTTGGCTTTAGTAAACTCCTTGCAATAGCCTTATATATATGTTAATTTAATACCTGTCCGAAAATCCTTGGTGCATGATTTGTTGGGTTTCGCTCACTGAAAGCATATTTTGGTAATTGCTTGATATTCGTAGGTTGGGTTGAGGTACGAAACCCAACACAAATGGTTACGCTCAACCCAACCTACCAAAAACCGGACTTTTCGGACAGACACTAATTTAGATTTTGTTAATCTTTGTTGATTAAACCTAAATTGAGCGATTTTTTACTCGATCTGCACCGATCTCTTGCGTATCAAGGATTCGCAAAAATCCTCGACATATCCACGGGTATGCCTGTGGTTTTCGCAAACCCTTATGCATCAAGATCTCGGCACATATCTTCGCAATAAATCGCTCAACTTAGGTTAAAGGTAGATTTTGGGGACAATATTCTCCGGTACCATTTAGTAGTTATGGTTTAAGGTTCAGCCTCCGGCCCATAAGGGCCTACGCCCCGGTGGGAGGTTCAGCGGTTGATAGACTGCTGAACGGTTATAAACATATAAATCATAAAAAAGGAGTATGCTATGTTTGATCTTATTAAAAAGACGATGTTGACCGGTATTGGCCTTGCTCTTAAAACCAAGGATGAAGTAGAAAGTTTAGCCAACGACTTAATAAAACAAGGGAAGTTGTCTGAAACAGAAGGAAAAACGTTTCTGGAAGAGATCAGGGACAAATATGAAGATTCGCAAAAAAAACTGGAAAAAAGGGTAGAAAAAACAGTAAAAGAGTTGTTGAAAAAGGGGAACCTGGTAACCAGCGATGAATTGAATGCCTTGAAAAAAGAGATAAGGGAGCTGAAAAAGGCTGTTAGCGAAAAAGCATAGTTTATGTTTAGCATACGAAAAATCGGAGTTATAGGCCGTACCTATCGCCATCTGCAACGTTATAGACAGATCCTGACCGTCCTTTTCAGATATGGTTTTGGCGATCTTGTTGACGTGCTGAAGATAGAGCAGTACATAGAAATCGGCCTTAAGATGATATCAAGAAAGCGCCGCGATCGCCTTGAAAAGCTTTCAAGGGCGGAAAGGGTCAGGCTGGCTTTTGAAGAATTGGGGCCAACCTTTATTAAGCTCGGCCAGATACTCTCCACGCGTCCTGATCTTGTGCCGGTTGATTTTATAAATGAACTTTCCAAACTTCAGGATATGGTGCCACCATTTTCTTTTGACGAAGCAAGCGAAATCATAAAGGTTGAATTAGGCGCAGCGCCGGAAGAACTTTTCGCATCTATCGATAAAACCCCTATAGCGTCCGCATCGATAGGGCAGGTATACAGGGCGGAATTAAAAGATGGCGAAGATGTGGCGGTTAAAGTTCAGCGTCCGGGTATAAAAAAGATTATTGAGGTTGACCTTGAAATCATGTTCCATCTGGCAACCCTTATGGAAAAGCATATAGAGGAAATGGATCTTTATCGCCCCGTTAAAATAGTTGAAGAATTTGCCAGAACAATTGAAAGAGAAATAGACTATAACATAGAAGCCTCAAACATGGAGCGATTTGCCGGAGAATTTTTGGATGACTCCACTGTTTATATCCCAAAGGTCTTTCGAGACACAACGACATCTCGTGTTCTTGCAATGGAGTTTATAGACGGCATAAAGATTTCTGAAATCAGCTGGCTTGATGATGCGGGATATGACAGAAAAATCATTGCCGTCCGCGGAGCTGACCTTGCTTTAAAGCAGGTATTTAATAATGGTTTTTTTCATGCTGATCCTCATCCTGGAAATATTTTTGTGCTGCCAAACAACGTTATATGTCTGCTCGATTTTGGAATGATGGGTAGTGTTGACAGACAGACACGTGAGGACTTTGTCGATCTCCTCGATAGCGTTGTGCATAAAGATACTTTAAAAGCAACCCGTTTGCTGCTGGAACTAACCGACCATGATGAAGAGCCTGATATCAAATCGCTTGAAAGAGATCTGTCAGATTTTATTGGGCAGCATCTTTACAAACCGTTGAAAGATATTGAAATTGGGAAAATGCTTCAGGGTCTGCTTGAAGTGGCGTCCCGTTACCGCCTCAGGATACCGCCTGATATGTTTCTTATGATGAAGGCTTTCAGCTCAACAGAAGGGGTCGGGCTTATGCTTGATCCTGATTTTGACATGATAATGCGGGCAGCGCCATTTATTGAAATGGTAAAGCGCGCAAGGTTTTACCCCAAAAGGATTGCCGGCGATATTGCAACTCTTGTCGCTGAACTGCTTAAATTTGTACAGCAGTTTCCTAAAGATACCCTTGAAATTACACGCCTTATCAAACAGCAGAAATTAAACATTAAGTTTGAACACAAGGGTTTTGAGCCTATGCTTGAAACCCATAACCAGATTAGCAATAGAATATCCTTTTCTATAATAATTGGATCCCTTATCATTGGCTCAGCTATTATAGTTTTTGCAAAGACCCCACCTTTATTCAACGGATTATCCATAATAGGGATTGTTGGATTTATATCGGCTGCAATGATGGGGATATGGCTTCTTGTGGCGATTTTGAGAAAAGGTAGATTGTAAAAAATAGAACGGATGGTTTAAGGACGTAGCCATCAAGCTAAAAGGCTATGAACCTAAAAGCTATGAACATCGAACATCGAACGTCCAACATCGAATAATGATGTCGCTCCTGCCGCGACGGGCGCGAGCACGGCGGGTCGCTCCGTCGGTTTATAAAATGCCAGAATACCTTATTCAAAATTCGATGTTGAATGTTCGATGTTCGACGTTCATCGTTTCTCGTTCGATGTTCGACGTTCATCTACAATATTGTATAACCAGGCCCGTCTCCACCTTCCGGGCATGTCCAGGTGATATTTCCATAAGGATCTTTTATTTCGCACGTTTTACAGTGAAGACAATTTGAAGGATTAAGTTTAAGCCGTCTTTGCGATCCATTTTCCTCGATTTCGTAAACATTACCCGGACAGAATCTTGTGCAGGGGCATTTATAGGTAATATAACATTCATTCATGCACAGATTTTGATTGTGGATAACAATATGGCACGGTTGATCCTCTCTGTGCATGGTTTTGGACAGATAAACTCCTGTAAGTTTGTCAACATATAAAACACCGTCAAAAAGCTTTTTATCAGGACCTATATCTTTAAAGTCTCTAATATCCGTTTTTACAGGCCGCAGGGTTCTGTAATCTTCTTTAACAGACATTTTGTCACATATTCCACGTCCTTTTGTGAAATATTGAGCGCCAAGATGTATAAATTTTATCAATCCTTTTTTTGACATGGCCTGGGAAAAATTTCTCCCTTCATAAATTTCTTCTTTTAACCAGCTTTTTTCAAACAATTCATGATAATTACCGAGCGCTTCCTGTGTAAAGCTGCTTTTTTCGCAGGCTTTTATTATTGCCTCTGCTGCCAGCATACCGGATTTCATGGAAACATGTATGCCCTTTAGCCCCGGAGTATTTTGCATTGATGCGCTGCCGCCGATGAATAGTCCGCCATTAACAGCGAGTCTGGGAATAGTATAATATCCTCCGGAGGAAACGGTCCTTGCTCCCTGTTCGATTACCCTGCTGTTTTTAATTATTTTTGATACAAGAGGATGTTGTTTGAATTTAATGAACTCGTCATACAGATCAAGCATAGGCTCCTGATATGAAAGACCTGCAAGAAATCCCAGAGATGCTTTGTTATCTTCCATTTCATAAATAAAACCGCCGCCAGGAGTATTAATGCCCAGAGGGTAGCCGAATGTATGTATATCATTGCCTTTACTGGTTTTAAAATAATTATTTTCAGGCAGTTGAATAACCTCTTTGATACCTGTTTCAAAGACCTGCGGCATTTTTCCTGAAAAGATATCAAGCCTGTTTGCAATATCCTGCATAAGGCTTCCTTTTGCCCCTTCACCGAATACAGTTACTTTGGCCAATAGATCGATTCCAGGCTCAAAGTTGTCCTTGCGGGAGCCGTTCTTTCCCAGCCCCTTGTCTCCTGTGCGTACTCCGATGATACTCTTCTGATCCAGAGCATATAAAACCTCTTTACCCGCAAAGCCTGGGAATATATTTATTCCAAGCTCTTCGGCAATTCCAGCAAGCCATCTTGTGAACCGGGAAAGGCTTATAGTATAAAAGCCTTTGTTTCGCATATATCGCGGTGTATAAGGGAGGCGATAATATCTGTTTCTGGTGAGAAAGTAAAATTCATCTTCTCTTACAGTTGTTTCAACCGGGCATCCTCTTTCAAGAAAATCAGGGATAAGCTCCTTTAATGCAACAGGATTTAAAACAGCTCCGCTCAAAGCATGCGATCCTATTTCAGCCCCTTTTTCAATAATGGCCACCTCAAGGGTAATTCCTTTTTGTTTGGCTAACAGCATTAATCTAATGGCGCCTGCAAGACTTGCAGGGCCGCCCCCAACAAAAAGTATATCAAAATCTATTTTTTCATGTTTTATATTCATTTTTTCTCACTACCATTGTTCGTAATACTTTAGGTTTTTCGTAACAGTTCACTGCTCTCTGTAGGAGCGGCTTTCAGCCGCGATTTTAAATGACCAAAAATGGGTCAAGTATGCCTTGGACTCTTACTGGTATTGCTTTGTTTTTTCCATACCTGATTTTTAATTTTTTTGCCACATGTTTTAGTCTTGGAACTCTTTGGTGGTATGCCCAAACCAACATTTTACTCCTCTCGTTTACCATCAAGGGTCAAACATAGACTTGACCCCATTTCTTTCTAAGTGGACGTGACATATTATAATATATAGCATTTTGTCTTCCATGGGTCAATAGTAGATTTGACCCCATTTGATGACAGTATGACATCTTTCTTCTATCATGCCATAAGGCTGCTATTTAAATGGTTAAACAGACGAAGCCAGAGGAAAAGTTATACATGGACAGGTTTTAATGAATTACTGAAACATCTCGGAATAGC
>JAYENE010000547.1:0-7559 GCA_034721935.1 Thermodesulfobacteriota bacterium | reverse complement strand
GCCCCAGTCATCTGTTCCGCCCTGGTCCCGACAAAAAATATAGGCCGACCCGGAATTAGAGCCGTTGTCATCATCTCCACGGGCACCTACTAATAGCGTGTCTGCGTCAATACACAAGGCGCTACCAAAATAGTCATATGCCGCACCGTCCGTGGGCATGATTTTTTTTACCTGACCCCAGTTACCCGCGCCCCCATGGTTACGTTCAAAAATGTAAGCCGAACCCGAACTCGTGCCATTATCATCGTTTTGGTGAGATCCCACTATTACAGTATCTCCGCTTATAGCTACGCAATAACCAAAATAGTCAGATGCTGCGCCGTCAGAAGGAAGGAGTTTTTTTACTCTGTCATAGCCCCAGCCGTCACTTCCAAAATTATCCCGATCATAAATATATGCCGCGCCTGAGTCAGATCCATTGTCATCATCCCTGTAAGCGCCGACGACAAGTGTGCCGGAATCTACGGATACTGACCAACCGAAATAATCACCAGCGGCTGCTGTGTCATAAACAAAATATTTTTTTATGTATTGTGCCCAATTGTCAGGCCCCAAAAGATCGCGTTCAAAAATATAAACAGCCCCTGCACTAGACCCAGATTCATCGTCCAGGTAGGCACTGACCGCTATCGTTTCCGAATCAGTGGACACAGACCTTCCAAAGCGGTCACCAGCTACGTAGTTGATGTCAACAGGAAACAGCCATTTTTGCTCCCCCCAGTTGTCGGTTCCGCCCTTGTTTCGTTCAAATACAAAAGCAGATCCCAGGTAACAGCCTTTAACACTGTCCTGCGGGAGTCCAACCCCAATAGTATTTTCTGATACAAAAGTTGGCTTGCCAAATTGTGCCCACTCTGCTCCATTGCTTGGAGTAATTTTTGTTAGCTGCCCCCAGGTATCTGCACCCCCGTTGTTGCGTTCAAAGATATAAACCGAGCCAGAATTGTATCCACTGTCATCATCCCGGTGAGAACCCACTGCAACAGTGTCTAAACTAATTGACACGGAATTACCAAAGTAATCACCCTCCGCACCGTCCGTAGGTATAATTTTTCTCACTTCACCCCAGTTGTCCGTACCTCCATGGTCGCGTTCAAAAATATAAACCGAGCCCGAGTCAGTGCCATTGTCATCATCCCAGTATGCTCCAACAACAATACTATCTCCACTTAAGGCTATGGACCAACCAAAACGGTCTTCTGCATCACCGTCACTGGCGGTTATTTTTTTAAATTCACCCCAGTTATCTATACCTCCTTGGTCCCGATAGAAAATATAAACCGCGCCGCCGGCACCAACCATTAGCGTGTCTCCGTCAATACACAAGGGGCTACCAGAATAACCGCTAATACCGCTGAGTATAATCTTTTTCACCTTACCCCAGTTGTCCGCACCTCCATGGTCGCGATAAAAGATGAAGACTGCATCGGCTTCAGTACTTACTACTACAACAATATCTCCGCTTATCGATACAGAATAACCAAAATCGTCTCCTGGATCACCGTCACCGGCGGTTATTTTTTTTACCTGACCCCCAGTTGTCAGGCCCGCCATAGTCACGATAGAAGATAAACGCAGCGCCGCAACTGTTTCTGCCTTCTGTTTCTTCCCAGCCTTCCGCACCTACGACAATGATATTGCCATCCATGGATACTGAAGAGCCAAAATGTCCGCTCCATGACTCTTCCAACCGAACGAGTTTTTTCTCTTGAGTGAATAACGGATCTATTTTAATAGGATAAACAGCTTTAGCGTCATCTACTATATATGCAATTCTATGTATGGATGTTGCCGGGCTGTGTCTTTTGACGCTCAGTTTGGCAGGTAGCACCCGACCAGCAGAATCCCAGGCCTTAATACCGCTGAAACGCAAAACAGGTGCCCGATTTTCGCTTACAAAAGAAATCGCATCACCTTCATCAATCATTTGCGGCAAAAGTCCTGATACTTCCCACTCAACATATAGGGGCACCGTGCCTTTTTTATTCAAGGGCGGTTCCTTAATCGTTATCCCCTGCTCTATCCCTCGTTCGTCATTCACATACCACTCGGTGAGTTTCCCCCGTTTGTATTCAATGTAATTATTTGATACCTGAATTGAATCCGCGTTCACTGGAATCACAGATTCAACTGCATCACTATAGCCATAGCCGCTAAGAGTCATCGCCAGGTGCCAATCTGTTCCCCCTTTTGCCATTGGAAAGAAAATGGACCCCGCGCTCATTGAAATACGCGCTTAAGTTTTGATTGCGGTTAAATGTGCGGAATATGCTTTTCGTTCCAGAAGGCAAAGGCCTTGAATGCCCGCTCACCTTATACTCTGCTTTTTGCATATTCAGCGAAATCTTTTCTCTGACCGGCGCAGGCAAATCAGCCAAGCACATCTCCGTAGCTTTTTGTTGAAAAGAACCGGACGGGATCTGTTTAACTTCAATTGTGGGGATGTGATTGTCCGCGGCGACTGAGGAAGCAAACAAGGAATAGATTAAAAACCCTAAGACTAATAAAATTAAGTGTAATTTTGTGTTCATATAATACCTAACGCAAGTATCCGTGTTCAAACTTATGATTTCCAACCTATTACTTCATGTAAATAAGGAACGTGAACGAAATAACTTCCTCAAGTACCCTTCACCAGGAATTATCAAGAAATCAATACCCACAAGCTGACCATCCGGCCAGAATAGTTATTTTTCTTATGGCCTGAATTCCGTCACACACTGCTTCATGAGAAGCGATAAGAATCCTGACTTATCAGAACTTTTACCTCCCAATTCTCATTCTCTTACGGACACACGCACCTCGGGTACGTGCACAACAGAACCAGCTTTCTGGCATCAAGCGCAGTGATCATGCCGTCGCCATCTAGAGCACAATCAGGGCAAACCTCGGCTGGCTGGCTCCTGTAGCTAAGGATGATGTTCAGGTCAGCTCTGTCTGCAACATTGTCACCTCTGCTGTCTGCCTTTTTATTGGAAAGATTGATCTCTTCTGTTTTCATTATCAGGGCAATATCTTTATCTTAAACAAATAAATATTATTGCTTAACGGCTCAAGTGGGTCGCCGTTGTCATCTGTTAAACCAAATTCTACCTGGTAATCGTAAATGCCTTCGGGCGCTGCACTATCAATTGAGATAGTATAGCTTATCTCTATTTCATCAGGAGCAGTAAAAAAAGCCCCAGTTATCATGAAGCCAATAAATGAGGGGCCATTAAGGCTTGCCGTAACTCCTGCAGCCTGACTCAAAAGTGCAGCATCACCCTGGATTCTCCGGCTGTCACTGATTGATCCTCCCTTGCTAATGATGTAATCTATACCTGCTTCCAATATAACAGTTATGGTGTGGGTATTTGTTATATTGTTTGAACCCACGGCAGTTGCGGTAATCGTGTTCGATCCTTCAGTAAGTGGAATTCCTGCTGCCGTAAATGTTCCATTGCTCAGGACAGCTTCAATGCCGTTCACAGTTACTGTGACTGTATTGACGTCTACTGTTCCACTAACAGCGATAGGACTACTAAAAACGGTCTCTCCGTCATTAGGAGAGGTAATAACTACTTCCGGCGGTGTAAAGAGATCCGTGATCTCCTTTGCCACTTTCATGTGAACCAGGTAAGCTTCACCATTAACAATATCAAATGATACGCCTGAAGGTTGCTCATTATAGTAAGCAGTGGTTTCAAAGGCACCTGTTTCTCTGTTATATGTCTGGATACTGACTATTTCATCCGAAGATCCAAGGTATTCAAGTAAATCATATGAACTGCACGATGGTGCGCCTGTGATGCTGACAATATTGAAACCCTGGACGAGCTGAAGATGCATACTCACAGATCGTCTTGATTGAAACATGGTGCCAGCTTTCTTCATGTAAACAAAATAGCCTTCACCGTTTGCGACATTAAATATATCACCTGTAACTATGCCGTCTTCATAGTAAGTTGTTTGAAAGGTTTCAGTGGCAGGATTGTATCGCTGGATCTTTTCTACTTCACTGCCCAAATCCGCTATCAGGTCATGCGAAGTATATCCTTCCGGCACCTCTGCCGAAAAGCCAAAAAGATTAAAGCCTGCAAAAAGGTGGGTATCTGTGTATGCCAACTGAATGCCCTGAACAGCGACCGCTGTTTGATAAGGATCATTATCAAAGCTGCCGTCTGGTTCCTGACTCGCCATTAAATAGTCAAGAGCATCATGGGTTTCCTGAAGGTCTGGCCTGACCTTGCAAAGAAGTATGGAAACACAGGATGTTTCAAAAACTGAAGAAACTGTTTCGCCAAATCCCCCGTCAAGGTTCTGCTTTGTCAATAACCAGTCAACAGCAGAATCAACAGCAGAAGATGTTCCGCTCTGATCAGTTAGCGCCAGTGCAACAAGAGCTGTCAGATAGATGCTGTCATGATCTGCGCTCAAACCAAATGAGCCATTTGCTTGTTGCCGGGATGTGATAAAGTTGACTGCGCTTGATGTCACAGTTGGATTTGATATGCCTGCTGTGTGAATGGCAGACATAGCAAATGCAGTATGATACACATTGCTCCCATACTCCAGATCAAACCCAAAACCACCGTCACTGTTTTGAGCTCCAAGGATTGTGTTCACATCATCTGTGGTGTCCCTGCCGGCCGGTTTTATGGCATCAATCTTCCTGGCGTGATCCTCCACGCCTCCAACCTGGTGGTTAGTGCCAAAATTTACCCCTCTTTGATACGCATCTCCGGTCATTCCGAGAGAGTAAAGCGTCTTAACAACTTCCGTTGTTTCAAAATATATTGTGGATGGATCAGAGCCCCACGAGCCGTCAGGATTCTGCATGATCTCCAGGTAAGCTGCCGCTTCTGAAATTCCAGCCCGTGCATCTGTATGTGCGCAACAAATAAAAACGCCAAGTAAAAGACAAACCATTAGCATTTTGTTTTTTCGCATTTTTTGCTCCGATTTCTTAAAAAATAAATATAACGAAAACCGTCAAACTTAAGCTTTGCTCTGTCTATATAGTTGGGTTTTGTCCATCAACCCAACCTACCCGATTTTTTTCAAGGAGTTGCACATACAGCAATGTAAAATCTTATTGAATTCGCCAAAGGTTTACTTGCTTGATCTGGCTCTATAACGGTTAACCTTATTTTTATTGCCTCCCGATATTTGCCTTTTAGAGGCAACTCAAAACTCAGCAGAGATATTTTTCTATAGTGTTTCATATCGTTTTTAGCATACCAAGCAGAGATGACTGATGTAATCTTTTTTTTAAGAACCAATTCATCTTGATAGAAAAATTCTGCGGAAACTACTCCTTGAAACTGATAATCTGAAGGAATGTTTTCATCAATGCTCAGAAAACCCAATTCATAGATGTCAAGGTATTTGGGATTCAGAGAATATGTTTTTGATGCCCCTATTTCATGAAAAAAAAATTCATCCGTTACGATAGGTACATAAAGATCCTTCGGAGGCAGTAAAAGATGTAAGAAATGTCTAAGTCCGGTAGGCAAAGACAAGGACGCTCTTGAAAATGTTACCAGCATAACAAGTATGAGAAAACAAGATACTATTCCAAAAATGATTTTAATGCTCATGAATTTATTACCTCAAAATGCAATTGGATTTCTGCAATATCATGATAAAATAATTAATTCGCATAATCAGTCCTACTTGCCCTTGACTCCTTCTTCTTGTTTGCGCAATCTGTCATATTCAGAGCGCAAACGATCCGCCCAATCTTGGCAATTATTTTTTTTCTTCCCACCAATGCCTAATAATGAATAGTCTCCATCTTCGATATTCTTAAGAGCTTCTCTGATAAGATCATCATCATAATGTTTATCATCATACCTGTATCCCTTCCCTGTCGCGTCTTCTGAAAATCGCCCTTCAGGCCCAAATCCAATATTTTTGCCAGAACCGTCATCAAAAAAGCCATGTTCATGACTCACTTCGGTGTTGAAATAATCATCAATCGGATTGCTCGACGCTCCAGGAATCCAAGGAGCCCCTGTTAAAGGCCGCTTGCCAAAATGAAACAATCCAAAGACATCAATAAAATTAACCGGATTATTTGAACAATACACATACAGATTCATCCCTCCGATATACCCAATGGGATCAACCTGCAAAAACCTCCCAATCTCCGAATCATAATACCTGGCCCTGTAATAATACAGCCCAGTCTCAGCATCAAACCTTCTGCCATTAAACAAATACGGATTGCCTACAGATGACGTATCCGAACTATTCCCATAAGCATCATAGGAATAGGACTCCACTATAGAACCTGCCCCATCTGTAATGTCTGAAACATTACCCAACCCGTCATAATGATAAAAATAGGCGCTGCCACCCCTTTGCATGGTGACAACCTCATCAATGCCTGCGCCATACACATATTTCGCAGTAATGGTACCACTGCCATCTGTCTCGCAAATAACCTGGTCACCATCATATATATATCTTGTGATGGCCCCATCCACATTCTTTTCGATCCTTCTGCCAAATGGATCATACTCATAACTGATGCCGGCATGTGACAAATTGGATGCGGAGATCAAACGGTTTTCATAGTCATATTCATAAGCGCTTTCCCCATCTGAAATGAGGTTTCCATTCTCGTCATAGGCATAAACTGCATCTCCTACAGATGTGGGGGGGGTAGAGCGGGACGCCCATGATTTTATGCGTTTCTCATTTTATTTTTGGTCTTTTACGGAGATCGCAGAGATAGATTTTCTCTGGTTTATTAAATTTCTTTTCTTTGGATTTATTATGGCTTAATACTCAAGAAAGAGACGTTATTAGCGAGAAATTTTCATTATTCAAAAAGGTCAGACAGAATGAGCGCCTGTTCTTTCAAAAATGATTTCATTTTCCATTATTTTGTTGATTAACAGCCAGTTTGGTTCGATGTGGGACTCTCGCCTGTTCTTATAGTTACCAAGTAGCCGATGATTTTTATAACGTGCTTCGAGCTGTTCTTCATTTATGAGCTTTCTGATGACTTTTTTAATCTTTTCGTCTGATTTTCCACGCTTCAACATCTTTTTAAGGTCTTTCGCAAATTGTTTGCTGTAAGATGGTATAAGCATTTATATCCCCAGCTTTTCAAACATATCATCAGTTCCATCACAGCGGATGAGATTTTTCTTTATATCAGTTTCTTTAAAGACTTTCTCCGTTGTTTTATTGGGGATTACGACATTAAACGGCAACCCTTTTCTCATTTTAATTTGACGATAGAATAAATTGATTGCCTCGGTAGTTGACAAACCAAGTTGTTTGAAAAGTTTTTCCACTTCTACCTTTAATTCCGGTTCGATTCTAGCTCTGACTGTTGAAATTTTTGCCATATTTTCATCTCCTTTAAAATACAAATATAGCTCATATGGGCCATAAATGTCAACAATTTTATGTAGCCCATATGGAACTTCTAAAAAACGCTGTGAAGACATTGGCGGATAGAAAGCATGTGAGTGCCACCAGCCGGTTTTATTCACATAATATTTGGGCAGGCTTTAGGATACGTTGGTAGCGTCCGACAAAACTACAATCCAGCGGGTGAAAAT
>JAYENE010000546.1:2947-7565 GCA_034721935.1 Thermodesulfobacteriota bacterium | reverse complement strand
GAGTATCTGATGAATGATCATAGGGCTCGACAAAAAATAACTTCACATTTCAGGCGCCGATGCATCCCGCCTGACTGCGTTGCGAAAATTCTGAATATGCTTGATATTCATGCTTTTTCGCGCCTTGCCAGCCGAGCGCCTCAACACCTGAAATTGCGAACTTATTTTTTGCCGAACCCATATTGACGGATGGTATCATGATTGACTGTTGATAGTAAAATTTATCATCAGCACCGTTCACAATGTCGCGCATGCCGTTTGGGATATGGTCATGTTGGCCTTCCATGAAAGTATTTAATAACAAGGGATCTATAAAGATGACTACAGTACGAACGGGAGTCTTGGCCGGATATTGAGCTAAACCCTGCCATTCCGGCTGATAGGATATAAAGCTCTGACCTGAGTTATACATAAAGGTATCTTTTTTAGCCTGTCTATAGCCAAGAGTGGAACGAAAGTTTACTAGAATATTGAATGCCATAATAACTGGTGGACTTTTCCACCCGAAACAAACTGCTATACTTTCATGAAGCTGATAGTCACCTATTCCCAGCATAAGTCCTTGCCTTATATTAATTGTAGTCGTAAACCCATTACCAAGCTCCTCCGGCCATTCCAGTGCATTTCAAAGCCGTCACCGTTATCATGAAAACTGCCAGGATCAAAGAAGTCTCCTAAAAGTTCTTCGGCGTTAATTATTATTGTTGTTTCCTGGTACATAGCTGCCTCAGAAGATATTTGGTTCAATGGTTAACTACCCTTCAATCCTTTGTTTCCATGATTTTGCCAACTATTTGAATACCCAAATTCTACCGCCTTCCCTCAAACTTCATGTCATCGCTGTACTTTGATTTAAAAGCAAAAAAGCGCAACTCAGATATTTTCTGTAATCCAAGTTACGCCTTCACTTTCTCCCGCTTTTCGGTCGGGAAACCGTAAGACATCCCTTCATGGTTTGATAGTGCTAAATAATTTAGGTATTCCTAACAAAAGAGAAGTTCTATGTCAAGATTTTTTAATATCAGTTTACAGGGGCCAGAGGTCAGGGGAAAAGGGGCATAAGCGCTAAGTTGTTTTTGCCCAGGAGGGACTAAAAAAAATGAACCACGCCTTGGCGTGGGGAAAAGATGAAGAAGCAGAGTTGAAAAAACCTGAACTATTAGCAGAGTTCTTCAATGCTATGGAAAAAATTGGTTTCAAAAATGTTGATTGTTATTATAAATATGGTATCTTCACAATGTTTGGCGGAAAAAAAGTAAATAAATCGTAACACCTTAGCCCTTTGAAAAAAATTCTGACATGATAACAGGATAAACAAGATTTTGCCTGCCTGTGCGTAGCACACAGACAGGTTTCAAGTACACAAATAAGGTTAAGTCTCACTTTAGCTATCCAGTAAATCATAAAATCATAATACTGAGTAAGGTATATATAAATGAAACACAGAGAATTGACTGAGAAAATCATTGGTTGTATATATAAAGTTTACAACCGAATGGGTTATGGTTTTTTATTAATTTTGATAAACGGAAAGCCCGCCCGCCCCGCCTGAGCTCGCGATGGCGGGCAGGTTGAAATCAAACGTAAAATAAGGGATTTTGATAAGAATTAACAGGATGGGCTTTGATGTTTTAATCCTGAATATCCTGTTAATCTTGTCTAAAAAGTCTCTTTGAAAGACCTAAATTGTTACAATAAATCTTTATTGCTCAAAAGGAAAATACATGAATGAATTGTCTGTAAGGACTTGCGTATCAACTTCCGGTGAATTTGTTTACGGCATTCACAAGCCCGATTATACAGTTGTCAATCTCAGGGAAAAAGATCACATTACAACGCTTGGACATATTGATGGCAAAACCGCTGTTGAAAACAAAGTTAACTTTCCCGCAAATGATGTAACAATTGATAATGCGGACTGGGTATTCGAAATCTCCAACCCGTTTCCTTTTATGGGCGCTACTTTTATATTAAAGTCAAGCGCTGATAAAAAAATAGAAAATGCGAATCCTTTCGATATTATTAACAAACACGACTCTTCGAAATTAAAAGCCGGTATAAATGAGTTCGAAGACAATGATCCGCTTATTATATCATTGGGCAGAATGTCCACAGACACAGATTTGCTTATAAAGTTAGCCAGGAAATCGTGCTTGTTTGAGTTTGATCCCCATACTGGAGAGCCTGCCGGAATTCAATATGAAAAGACAATAAATGGAGAAATTCGACAGGCAATTAAAAACCGCCATCTGTTTGAAATCGTATCCAACAATCCTTTTTTGCCTGATACTTATAAGCAGGCAATGGTACTTATTCCCGGCATCCAGGGTCCTAATAAAATTGTGGGAGAGTATAGAAACTTTGCCGGCACGCACATATGGGAATATCTGAGAGAAAACAGCTATATCCCATGGGGACATTATGCAGCAAATATGGCATATGATTCCATCAGGTATAAAATCGGAGCGCTTAAGAAAGAGGATTTAATCGGTCTCAGACATTTATACTACCAGAGAGTTTACACACAGCTCGCCAAGAGTCTGGGCATTTCCATTCCCGCAAAAAAACGTACTCTCACAGAAGAGGAGTTAGAGTCTTTGCGGATACATCTTTTCGAAACCATAAAGCATAATAAAAGAGATAAAACTAATTTGGCCTTTAATGCATCAATGTGGGGATGGAATTTTGGATTTGATCTATCTCCTTCAGGATATCGCCTCAATGCCTCTCACCAGCAAATACACCAGCAATTTGCCATAGTACCCAAATATACCCCAGGTTTTATCAATGGAAAAAATGATGAAAGCGACACTTTCATTCCAACCTATACTCAAGGAGATGAAGTAGCTCTCTTCTGCCGCCGATTCAGAAATAGTACCGGCAAGAACTTCTTTGAAACATATATTAATGCCATAAAAAATAACAGGAGAATGGATGGCAGAAAAGACAAGGCAAAAAGCCTTATTTTCTATCAGGACGAAAACATCATAGCTTTTGTACCCAAAGCCCAGCGCTTTCAAGGAGAAGTACAAATTATGGCCACAACAAAGTGCGGCAATATCCTTGAGGCGAATTCTACACTGAGGAGGTCTCTGGACATGGCTATTTTGACAACTGTAAGGATGCTGGAGAAATTGGGTGTAGAAATGATGGTTTGTTACGAAACATCCAAGAGATTTGATAATCCGGACAATGACCAGCGGCTTATGTACACTTTTATTCCCCGTCATCCTAAATCACCAGGGACTTACAGTCAGTGGCTATATCGCTGGATTATCGGGCATTATCCCGAAGACTTCGCCCATGCCTGTAACAAGGTTGTTAATTAGTGTCTGAACGAAAACTAACCAAAGCTGTCATTTCGAGTCTGCCAGAGCCCTTTGGCGGACTGCCTTGTTCCCATGCTCCAGCGTGGGAAACCATATGATATGCATTCCCACGCTGGAGCATGGGAACGAGAAAAATCTTATGGTACTGAAAATACATGCATTAAAGATTTCTCCCTATGGTCGAAACGACAAAGAGTCCGCTAGATAGGGGACGGCTAGATAGGGGACGTTCGTTCCGAGCGTGCCCGGCTTGTTTTGCAGCTCTTCAACATTGACAATCGGTTTTCACGCCTGATTAAGATAATCTCTATAAATCAACCAGCCCCTCAAAAACGTTCGGAACGAACGTCACCTATTGCCTTTCCCGAGCCTGCAGTATTTCCTTTCAGATTTCGGGAATTGAACGAAATCCCGGACGATACCCTCTCAATGATGCCTTCAACCAGATCTTCTGCCTTGTGCAACTCATTGACCGAACCAAAGGATGAGACGAACTCTCGGAAAATCGTGTCATACATAGATATGGTCTCTCCAATCGCCTCATAATTCACAGGCGGCTTGGGATAGAGTTGATTCTTGAAGAAGTAATTAGACAATCCGATAGACGTGCGGACCCTGAAGGGCCAATGGAGTTTCAGGTCCAAAAACTGTCGAACAGCCTCAAAACAGTTGTCATTTTCAATGATGTCTTCTTTTGTTATCGGCTGATTGAAGCGCCTTTCGACCTCCTCAAAAAACACAGTCAACAGCTTCAACTCTGTGATTACAAGCCCATAAATGTACCAGTCCCTTACAACCTTGATCACAATCTCTTTGATGATACGGGGTAGATAATAGTAAGACGGGCAGAAATAGAGCTTGCACGCCATCTGGCCATAAAAGCTGAGCTCCCTGAAATCTATTCCTTTGTTCCCTTCGACCAACGGATGTAACAGGCAACCCACCAGTAGGCGTTCTCTACCTATCAGGCCTATATACGGGCAGTGGTGAAATTCAGGGAAAGGTCTTTTCTGTGATTCTCTTGCCTCGGTTTCTTCTTTAAAGGCAAGAATTGAATCACTGTCGCGCGGGATGCGTGCAAAAGCGTCTGTGCGGTATGTCAGCATCTCCATCAGGGCGTCAAGGGATGGATCAGCTACATTGTATAGACCGCAGCACGCTCCACAGGAGATTTGTTTATTCACCTGGCAAAGGTAAATCCCGCCAGGCACATGCTTGTCCATATTTGCCCCGAATAAATAGATTTTAGATATTTCATATTGACCAGGAAATTCCGAACGAGACAGGGG
>JAYENE010000546.1:0-2847 GCA_034721935.1 Thermodesulfobacteriota bacterium | reverse complement strand
TTATGCGCAAATTTTCCAACAATGAAGACACGTCCCCATTATTTTTACAATAGCTCATTAAAAACCTTTCACAAAAAATGAAGAATTGATAGCGGTTTTGTGTAAATTTTTCTGTATTGAACATTAAAAGAATATTGAATACCCGATTGTTCCAAAATGGTTGTCAGTGCCGTGGTTTGGCTTTGCCAGCCCGATATTGGACATATGCCGGAATCTGTATCCCACGTTAACTGCTGATTTTTCCGTAAGAAAATAATAGAATCCAGCGCCTATGATATCGGAAAATATAAAGCCGTTGGCCTGTTTTTTTGTGTTTACCGATATATATTGAGGGCCGGCGCCTCCCATGATATATGTGGATAAACTGTCTGTAACCGGGTACATGAACTTAAATCCCAGCCCTATTCCGCATTCAATATCTGTTTCAGGATTCACAACAGGGTTGATCTGGGGTTCGAGATATAATGAGAATTTACCCTTGCAGTCTTTTAGCGCATGAAAAAATTTATTCAGATCGATGCCCATATGCCAGATCAGCAAAACAGGCTGATAATTACCTTCATCAATATTGCCGCTGCCGAAACCTGTGATAACGCCGGATTCCGTAAACAGCCGGGAGTTTGCGGGACCTGGTTCAGGAAAGTTTTCATCCGCATATACCCTGTTGTTAAAAGAAATTGCCGCAAGTATCGCAAAAAGCATAATTAACTTTATGAAATTAGAAATTTTCACTTAAATCCCCGTTTTGTATTTATTGTGTCCAATTTCTTAAATTAAATCAGGCATAATATCAAGAGGCACAAAGTTTATCTGGTTTGCTATTATTGTAACAAGATGCATGAATTTCTGTCAATTACTTAAAAAATGACGATATTACAGGACGAAACCCAACGCATCATGCTCATGATTCGTGACAGTAAGGATTGTTAATTTCACAAATGTGTATATAATAAACGAGGAATGCGTTCGCATTTGCGGTTCAGGTAACACAGCACAGAGGAAAATGGAATCTTTTAATTTTAAATCCGCTATAGTTCAAACCGGCCTTGAGAGCTTTATCGAGAGCCCGCCTGGATGGATAAAAGGAAACCGCTTGGGCCTTTTAAGTAATCCTGCTTCGGTTGACAGAAGATTTTTTCATGCCCGTGAATTGATAAGCAGACAATTCCCAGGCCGGCTTGCGGCATTATTTGCTCCGCAGCATGGATTTTTTGCGGAAAAACAGGATAACATGATCGAGTCTGATGACATAATTGACCCCTTGTTGAAAATTCCTGTTTTCAGCCTTTACGGTAAAACCAGAATTCCATCTAAAGAAATGTTCGATTTGATTGATATTATTATTATTGACCTGCAGGATGTTGGAACGCGTGTTTATACTTTTATTTACACCATGGCTTTTTGCCTTGAAGCGGCCAAAAGGTTCGGCAAAAAGGCGATGGTTCTTGACCGGCCCAATCCCATAAACGGTTTAACGGTAGAAGGAAACTGTCTGTCTCCTGAATGTGCGTCATTTGTCGGGCGATATCAGATACCCATGCGACACGGATTAACTATCGGTGAACTTTCCCTTATGTTTAACGATTATTTCAAAATCGGTTGTGATCTCGAGGTTATTCCAATGAACGGGTGGCGCAGAAATATGTATTTCCATAATACAGGCCTTCCCTGGATCCCGCCGTCACCGAACCTTCCGACACCTGTATCTGCCATGGTTTATCCGGGTCAGGTATTATGGGAAGGAACCAATGTTTCTGAAGGGAGGGGAACAACCCAGCCTTTTGAGCTTTTTGGGACTCCGTTTATAGACACAAAAAAGGTTTTATCCTCCCTGGGCTCAGGCGGGTTGTCGGGCGTGACTCTGAGGAAAGCCGTATTTGAACCCGCATCAAACAAATGGCAAGGAAACCAATGCAATGGTTTCCAGATACATATAATTGATCCGGATAAATACCAGCCATATATAACTACGCTCAGGCTGCTCCAGTCTGTAATTTTTCATCACAGGGACCGGTTTAAGTGGAAGCTCCCGCCATATGAATATGAATTTGAAAGGATTCCGATTGATCTTATAACCGGCGACAAGGAGATACGACGGCAAATAGAAAGTTTTGACAACATTGATGAGATGGCAGCATCCTGGGAAGATGACATAGATAAGTTTGTTAAGGCAAGCCGCCAATTTTATCTTTACAGATAGGGATTGAGGGATTGAGGAATTAAGGGATTGAGGAATTGAAATCAACAGAATACCTTTAATCCCTAAATCCCTAAATTCGCAATTCCTAAATTATGAATTATGAATTTTAAGAAAATTATATTATAATCCTGGCCTCCGGCATGTAGAGCCTACGGCTCGGAGAGTGTCTTAGTGCCTTTGTGGCTGAACTATTACGATTTAAGGAGTTTTGGCGTGGGAAAAGAGCAGGCAGACTGGAAACGGATGATATTTAAGAAAAACAAGGTATGGCTGGCAACAGGGCAAAACGGCAAACCGATTTTAAAAAGCGGAAAGGTGTTGATAAAGTATCAGCTTGACCAGGACTATGAGTACTGGGTACACGAAAATGGGATTAAGCCTGTTGGTTCATTGCAATTTGAAAAGCCTGAAAAGAAAAAGCTTAAAAAAAACAGACCTGGCACAAAAGCAGAACGCAAGGGAGAGTTTGACAAGGAAACACTGAGTGATAATACAATTTCCATCTATACGGACGGCGCCTCTTCAGGCAATCCCGGCCCTTCAGGAATAGGGATTTTGCTGCGTTTTAAAGATCATGAAAAGGAAATATCGAGAAACATAGGAACGGCAACTAACAATATTGCGGAGCTTGAAGCAATTAAGACAGC
>JAYENE010000545.1:0-7572 GCA_034721935.1 Thermodesulfobacteriota bacterium | reverse complement strand
CAAGCCGCGAAGATCGCAGAGAAAATTCGAATTTGGTTACTGATAAAGTAGCCGTTCACAGCTTGAAACTTGAAATTAGGAAGAACAGTACACGTGCAGCGCAGGCGCTTGCGCCGCGTGAAAGCATGAAGGCCAAATTTCTCTGCCTGTGCGGTGCACTCAGACAGGCAATTTCTATTTTCTAATTTCAATGTTCCGTGAACGCTTACCTGATAAGCTTATTGAAAAGAGTAATCTGCCAGATGTCCTTGCTGATCCGGTCCATACTGATTCCGATGTCCATGAAAAGCTTCAATACTTCGGAATTTGTCCTGGTGTGCATAGTCGGTTTCAGGGTGTTATAAGATCCGCCGCCTGCCAGGGCAAAGGGAAGAAGCAATTGATCAGCAAGATGATCGCAGACAGGCACACCGGCATCCAGATAGCGGAAAGCTGCTTTAGCGACTTTGTCTGCCACGATTTCCGCTCTCACGCCTCGCTCGCCAAAACCGGTAAATACCTCTGAGATGTATTCGCTTTTAATCTCAATGGTAACAATGTTGCCGGGGCCCATGTCAGCCGGTTCTTCCTTTATATAGAGGCATTCTTCACCCCATCCAAGCTTTTGCCCGATCACATTGATCTCCCGCTGCGCAATATGACGGGGCAGGCCGGCCACAGTGGCAGTGGCGCGCTGCTTTTGAATTTTTCCTCGTTCATGGAGACACAATGCTTGCAGTTTTTTAGCAGGCTGGACTGTCACGCTGAACCTGCCTCCTCCCTTGGGATAGTACCCCGGACGTTCCAGACGCGCTTCGACCTTTGGCCCCATCCGGTTGATGATTGACAGAAAGACCTGTTGCAGAAAGTCAAACGGAGGCGCAAAAAGGTTGTGCGTACCGCCTTCGAGTACGACTGTTGACGGCCCGTCTGCAATCACCAAGGCAGGAAGCACTGACTGCAGCACCAGAGTAGCGCTGCCGGCAGTACCGATGTCAAAATGGTAATGACCGGGTTTGATGGTCGTTGGGGCGAACACCAATTCCTGAGAGCCAAGCGCAGCGCCTTCGATCCTGGCGCCGCCGATTTTCGCCGCAGCATTGACACAGACCAGGTGCTGATGCCTGAAGCCCGGTTTCTTGCGGCCTGCGCGCAGGTTTACGATACGAAAAGGTTTACCTGAACATAACGAAAGGGTCAGAGATGTTCGCAATATCTGACCCCCTCCTTCGCCCATGGCTCCGTCAATCAATACCAGGACTCCTCTTTTGTCCCTCATTCTACCACCATTAGCTTTATCAAAGTAAAAGTTTATGAATTTTCAATCAATATTATTTTAGCCATTTAGTGGTCATACAACTGGAGCATTACCAATTTGTTAAAGCCGAAAACATAAACTCTATTCGGGCGGGATAAACCCGCCCCTACGAAATTTGATGCACGTAACCAGTAGGGACTGGTTTACCCCGCCCGCCATCGCTCTCGGCCAAATGAGACAGTCAGCATCCCTGAAGACTTTCGCTCAGGCGAGGCGGGCGGGCCCGCCCGATAAATGATGATGCTGTGGGATATCATTCCAATTTTAACAAACTGGTAATACTCCCCATACAACGGGCGAGTTGAGCAACAGTAAACTTTTCCAGTTTGCCATCGAGATAGATTGTTAATGTTGCCTGATCATTTTCGAGACGCTTGAGCAACATTCCTGTGGTTTTACAATCAAAGAATCCGGCAGTCCATACAGCAAGACCACGGAGATTCGCATCTTCAGATTCCATGTATGGGGGAAGAAAAAGCACAGAATCCTCAATAAGCTGGGGTCTTGCATGGGCAAGTCTTCCAATACCCCATAAAACACCCCTTTGCAGAGCTTCATGTTCAAGATAATTTCCGTCAGGATTTATGTAAAACACCAGTATATGGGCATACTCCTGCGCAAGCCCTGCCCTTTACCCATAAGTATTGAGACATATTTTTATCCTTAATTAACAATTAGTTATTAACAATTGATTATTGATTATTTGTTTTATGTTTTTATATTTATGCCCCAAAAGCCAATAATAATAATTAATAATCAATTGATAACTGTTAATTACTAATGGAGAGATAACTTATGGGTAAAGGGCAGCGCAAGCCTGTTATTACGGGCCATGATTTCGCCCATTGCCTCGGGTGAACCCCAGCCTATTCCGCCGGATTCATCATTGAGATTCCAGATTAGACGGCGCATTATAACCCGTGCCGATTCCATATCATGATCAGCAAGGTTTGACACAACTACGCCCATTGCAGTAACAGCTCTCCACTTTACAATCTCATCAATATTGTAAAAAAAGAAAAAAGCGGGTTTACTACCTGCCTGGCCGGTAGTTGAATAATCTTCTCAAGCCCATTTTCAAAATCTTTATGGCTTAGAAGTTCAAGCGCTTCCTTTTTAAGCTGTTTCCATCCCATTATTTATTTTAACCCTCTTCCCAGGATATACAATCCTCAGGACAGTATTTTATGGCCTCTTCAACACAGGGTTCAGAATAATCCGAAAGTTCGGCGACTTTTATATAACCTAAGTTGAGCGATTTTTTGCGAAGATATGTGCTGAGATCTTGATGCATAAGGGTTTGCGAAAACCACAGGCATACGCGTGGATATGTCGAGGATTTTCGCAAATCCTTGATGCGCAAGAGATCGGTGCAGATCGAGTAAAAAACCGCTCAATTTAGGTATAACCTGCATCATTCAAACTGAAAACCAGAGGCCAAGACATTTGCAGACGTCATCAACACCATTGCCATAATTGCGGATCACGAAATAAAGGTCATACGCGTCTTTGTTTTCACCCCTTTGATCAAAAGCCAGGGTTTTTAGCACGACAAAGGCACCGGGGCCACATACCCAAATTTCACGGTTCGCCTTTTCACCCAAAAGCGTACGACCTTCCAAGGAAACTTTCTGTCTATCTTGAAAGGCCAGACGAAGACCTGGTGTTATGACCGCGGCAAAATCGTTTTCGATGTGGCGCAGATCCCCTCCTTTGTCCGCTTCGAGGCTTGGCGGAATCAGAAAATCTAAGGTAACCTTCAAATCAGGGGTAGGCGTGATCTTCCATCGTTGCAGTGTAGGCTTGCCTTCCTCATTCTCGTCCGGTTTAAAACCGGCCCGATGAAGCCTAAGCGTAACGAGGGGAATTGGGGTCAGGTCTTCATTCTTGACAAACAGCGTGATAAGGGATTATAAGATTGGCATCACATTATAGCTGTATATAAAAGGATTGATAATGGCTCGGCCCTTGAAAACAGAAGGGTCAGGTCTTCATTCTTCACTTCTGTCAAGAGTGAAGACCTGACCCTTCTGGCACTTCTATTGAAATTAGCAAGTAACAAAAAGGTTTTTTTTAATGATCCCATATAAAAACGAAAAAATCCAAAATGCCATAGCTTTTTTTGCAAAAAAGCACCTTCAAAAAACAAAAAAGTCTCTCTGTCAAACCTATCTATATAAATATTTGGGATTTTTTGACTTTTTAAGTTTAAGAGAAACAGGACGACCTGCGATTGGATTGGTTTATAAGGCAATGAAACGAGGTCCGGTTCCCATTGAAATTTATCACGACAAAAAAGATACCCCCCTCTATAAGTTTAAAAAAGATGAAAAAGGAGAATTTATCATCAATACCAACAAGAAGCCCAATATGGACTTTTTTTCTCCGTATGAAATTGAACTTATGGAGAGACTTATAGAAATATATGCAACACGGTGGATGACAACCGACATTATAAGTGATTGTAGCCATGAAGACATCCTTGCCTGGAAACGTACTTGGGCAAAAAAACCCAATAGTATTATTGACTACACATTAGAGTTTGTCGGAGACTTGCCGTTTAAAAGCGAAAACGAACTAACCTATCAAGAAGAAGTATATTTGACTTATAAAGCTATAGCATCTTGAACATTAAAATAGGCACGGTTATTCGGTGGGATAATTTTCCATCACAAAGATTTGGCAGTACAATTAAAGCTCGGTGGTTTATTTGCCTTGGGTTTTCGGGTATATTTGCTCAAATCGCAACTGTCTATTTAAGCACAACGACGACCCAACTACAGCACTTTAAGGATGACGGCAAGCGAAGTGGGCATAGTCATTTTATCTTTGAAACAAAACAATTCCCATTATTTGAACAAGATTGTGCGATAGATTTTGATGAACCAATATATCCAACAAAGGAGAGCCTGTTAAACAAGCGCAGTAAAAACATTGAAATAAGGGGTGAATTAAAAGTAGAAACAATGAGGATGTTATACAAACGCTTCTCTCAATCTCCACAATTATCTCGCAAAGTCTTACTTGATATCCACGACAGTTATAACAAAGCAGGAATTACAGGGTTAAAAAAACCGAAAAAATAAACCCGACTTTGACGGCCTGGTTTTTTATTTTTATTAGACATTTGTGTCCCCATCGGGGATGGTTGAAACCTCTCGCCTTCAGGCGATCAACGAACCCACCGTCTTGTAGACGGTGGTCATTTAGTTGAGGTGTCTTATGTTGGAACACACGAAAAAGCTCCCTATTGAACTAAAATTCTTAGGACCATCGACAAACAAAACAAAGGCTATAAAAGCTTTAAAATTGTTCGGTTTTGTAAATGTTTCGGATACCGTTCCCTGGCGCGATCTATTTCCGGAATATGCAGATGAGGAACTGCCTGGAGTTTGCCTTGCCGGATCGAGGCATAAAGAAAATATGACACAAAAACAACTTTCGGAATTAACGGGAATACCCCAAAGTCATATTTCCGAAATGGAAAACGGAAAAAGAGCAATAGGGAAAAAAACGGCAAAGACACTGGCAAAGGTTTTGAATGTCAATTACAGGGTATTTCTTTAAAGATAGGCCACCATTTTGAATATAAGAGGATATAGGGCTGTTATATAATTCCCCATTTCCCCTATGTTTACCAAGCTATATTAGCCCGCATAGGAACCTATCGGCAGAAACAATACGAATCCCGTTTATAAGCCGGTCTACACCGGACTTTTTTACTACCTGGCAGCAATATGGAATGTTGAGCTGATTTTCGACCAGTCTATTAGATAGAGCTTTGGTTCCTTTTTAGTGATCGATAATTTTTCCCAACAAATGGATAAATCCTGAAACAATAATAAAAAAGGATGCCCCATTTCATCAAAAAATAAAAGTTAATTTTATTCTTGACTTAGAACCATTCTAATTTTAAGATAATAATTATGGGGTTAAAAGAAAAATTAGCCGGACTTAATAAAAAAGGAAGTACATTAACAATACAACGTCATGCGGTTCTGGAATACCTGTATGAAAATCGCACCCACCCAACGGTGGAGGAAATATACCATAGTTTAAAGGAAAAATTTTCTGCCATTTCAAAGGCTACTATTTATAATACCTTAGAATTTTTAAAGAATCACGGTCTTATTCAAGAGATAACGATTGAAAGAGGAAAGCTGCGTTTTGACTACGAGGTCAAGCCTCATCATCACTTCTTCTGTCACAAATGCAAGCACGTCTATGATGTTAATGTGGAGGGATGTCCGCTTGCAGAAAAGAAAATGATAGATGGGCACAAAATTGAGGAGCTAAGGCCGTATATCATTGGCACCTGCTCGAAGTGTTTGCAGAAAAAGAGAGATTCGAGATGATTGGGCATGCCTCATCTGTGGCATAAGGGCTCGCTCAAAAATAACTTCACATTTTAAGCGCCGATGCATCCCGCCTGACTGCGTTGCGAAAATTCTGAATATGCTTGATATTCATGCTTTTTCGCGCCTTGCCAGCCGGGCGCCTCAACACTTAAAATTGCGAACTTATTTGTGAGCGAACCCTAAACGCTCAAATAAGGAAAAAGTCATTAATAATTAGTAATTCACAATTGATTATTGATTATTATACAAAAGGGGTCAGTGTCAATAACTACTTAATTTATCACCACAAATTGTCAATAATCAATTGTGAATTGTCAATTATGAATTTTACTCCAACTACTTCTGGGGTTAAAAAAATGCTTATTAAAGCGCTTATACCCATCTGTGGTGTAAGTAAAGGATGATTTTGAAATAGTGGATTAATAAGAAAGGAGGTTATGTATGAAGAGATTTTTTATACTTTTTTTCGCTTCCCTCGTAACGCTGCTATTCATGGCAGGGATTGCTTCAGCAAAAGAGGGAAAAGTCTGTATCGGCTGCCACAAGGCAGTAACGCCACTGTTGGTTAAGGATTGGCAGAGTAGTAAACATAGTAATAATGAGGTTGCCTGTGATGTTTGTCATGGATCCGAGCATAAGAGTAAAAAAACCTCCCGCTTAGCCAGGATGCCTGACGAGAGTACCTGCGCGGAGTGTCATGAGGAACAGTTTAATCAATTCACTAAAGGAAAACACAACTTCGGCTGGACTTCCTTGAATGCCCTGCCGGTTACCCATATGGAGCCTGACGAACTGATGGAAGGGGGTAAAGGCTGTGGTGGATGCCATAATATGGGAGTAAAGTCCGAAGCCCAGAAAAAGGAATTGCGAGACAAAGGTTATACCTACCGGACAAATTCCTGCGATGAATGTCATACGCGGCATAGCTTCTCCAAAAAAGAGGCGCAGGATCCCAAAGCATGTCGGACATGCCATATGGGGTTTGACCACCCTCAGTGGGAAATGTATGAAAGCTCCAAACACGGAGTTAGATACCAGCTAAAGGAGATGGGAAAACTACCCAAGGACGCTGCCGCCCCTACCTGCCAGTTCTGTCATCTACCCAAAGGAACCCATACCAACAAAGTGGCCTGGGGATTTTTGGCGGTAAGGCTTCCCCTGCCAAACGATAAACAATGGGCAAAAGACCGGACCACAATTTTTAAAGCGCTGGGAGTATTAGATCCGGACGGGAAACCCACTGCCCGGTTGGATATCGTTAAAGCTGCTGATCTGGCGCGACTAACCGAAGAAGACTGGCAGTCCGAACGGAAAAAGATGATAAAGACCTGCAAAAAGTGCCATTCTGAAAAATATGCCAGGGGAGAGCTTGAAAAAGGTGATCAGATGATCAAAAAGGCAGATCGCTTATTGGCAGAAGCCATAAACATTGTAGCCGATCTTTACAAAAACGGTATTTTGAAGAAACCGGCACATTACACCTACGACTATCCCGACTTTTTACATTTTTACCAAACCGGGGGTTCTTACATCGAACAGGTGCTATTCAAGATGTACATGAAACACAGAATGAGGACATATCAGGGGGTTTTTCATGCCAATCCTGATTACGCCTACTGGTATGGATGGGCGCCCATGACCAAAGATCTGGATGAAGTCAAAAAAATTGCCGAAGACTTGAGATTTAAGGCCAATGCCCAACAAGTAAGGAAATGATGTTATGGGTGAAAAGATAGAAGTCGGATGCGCAAGGCCCATTGGGGGTACTGTGGAATCTTCTTCAGATGAAGACAAGCAAACAAAAGAAAAGGAGGCAATAAAAATGAGCGCACAAGTGGGGAAAAAGGCGCCGGATTTCCAGGCTCCAGCGTTTTATGAGGGAGAATTTAAGAAGATTAAACTTTCTGATTACTTAGG
>JAYENE010000544.1:0-1661 GCA_034721935.1 Thermodesulfobacteriota bacterium | reverse complement strand
AAATGGCATTTTAAACCTGGTTCTTTCTTAACGATTTCTAATTCCTTCAAACAGTTTCCTGCTTTAAATCTGATCACACCCGAAGCTTGATTTCAGATGGTTTGTTGCATAACGCTAAAGTATTACCGCAGTTCTATGCTGAATTTAGAAAGAAACTGCAAAACAGTTTTCCGTATGCCATGGGGTTTAAATCAGCATCGGATTTGATTCTTTTGCTGAAATATCTGTCCGGAAGGCTGCCTGTATCAGATTTTGAGATCGATTTCGGCATAAAGTTGGCGGATGAAGCTATTAGCCATTAGCAGTTAGCTCTTAGCTAAAAGCTTACTGCTGAGAGCTAACTGCTCCCGTTTTTACCTTCCTGTTGTCTTTAAGAGAACATCTTTTTCTTTTTCAGTTAGATAGCGCCAGGTTCCTGTGGCAAGCCTTCCAAGTCTTAAATTTGCAATCCTTATCCTTTTTAATTGAGTGACATAATTTCTCATTTTTCCGGCCATGCGGCGTATCTGTCTGTTTTTGCCCTCTTTCAGCACAATCCGAAATTGTTTTGGGGAAATTCTTTTTGTTTCCGCTGGTCTGGTTTTTGTCCCCTTTATCGGCATGCCCTGCTCCATGTTCAGGAGAGCCCTGTCGGTCATGGGGTTTGCCACGGTTACTTCATATTCTTTTTCGTGGTCAAAGGAAGGATGGGAAAGCCTGTGATGCAGTCCCCCGTCATTTGTTAAAAGCAAAAGCCCTGTTGAATCTTTGTCAAGACGTCCAATTGGATAAACACGCCTGGAAATATCAAGAAGGTCGAGCACAATCTTATCGCCCGGCTGGCTGCAGCTTGTGACATAGCCCCTGGGTTTATTCAGCGCAATATAAACCAGATCCTGCTTAATTACAGTCGGTTTTCCCTTAAATTCCACTCCATCTTTTTCAGGATCGACCTTTGTGCCAAGCTCTGTTACAACCTTGCCGTTTACCTTAACATCTCCATTAGTTATATATTTTTCTCCATGTCTTCTGGAACAGACTCCCGCCATTGAGAGAAATTTTTGCAATCGCATCAATGCCATATTTTATATCACCGACCTCTGACCTCCGACCTCCGTCCCTACGATCTGTAATCGGCATTTATCTTAATATAATCAATGGAGAAATCGCAGGTAAAAACCGAGGAAAATCCCTTGCCCTGATGAAGATCAATCAACACGATAAACTCAGATTTTTTGAGCACCTTTGTTGATGCGGCTTCAGCGGCTTTTCCGCATCCCAGACCATTTTTAACCATCATAATATCATCAAAGAAGATATCAATCTGGTCAGAATTAATAGGAACATCGGCTCTGCCTGCTGCTGCAACAATTCTTCCCCAGTTTGCGTCTTCTCCGAAAAAGGCTGTTTTTACAAGGTTTGAATTTGCCACGGTGCCGGCGATTTTATAGGCGTCTCTGTCTGATAGCGCCCCCTTTACAACAATTTCGATCAGCTTTGTCGCTCCCTCCCCATCTTTTATTAGCTTTTTTGCGAGGCTGACCATGACTTCATAGAGGGCCTTTTGGAATGAATTGTTTTGGGTAGAACTTTGAACAACAGCTTTTGACACACCGTTTGCCATGATCAGCACGGTGTCATTTGTGCTCATATCGCCGTCAATGGTTATTTTGTTAAAGGAC
>JAYENE010000543.1:0-7589 GCA_034721935.1 Thermodesulfobacteriota bacterium | reverse complement strand
AGTTGACTTTGACGTTTCCCTGCAGGCATTGCCTTTGCCCTTGACAATACGCGGCATGTTGTCTTAAAAAAATAGAGGAAACGTAAATTAACAGGATGCCCGCCCACTGTTTACATTAGAAGCCTGCCGGAAAATTTTGCTCCTACTGCAAAAGCGTGAGAAGTAAACATAATTTAGCGACAAGCTTCTATGTGTTTGAACTGAACAGCGAGCGCATTCCCCGCTGCTTGTCGGAGCAAAGCAGAGATCCCGTCCCAGATGGGCGGCGGGGAGCTTCAAATATCAAAAAAGGAGAAATATTATGTGGTTAGGAAACTTGGCCTTTAACAAAACCGGCTGTTTTATAAAGATCGTTACAAGAATTTTTGCAATACTTGCTCTATTTGGATTTGTCATGTTTGCGTCTGGGTGCAAAGATAAGACAGAAATACCAAAAAATGAATCTCCTGTAGCAGGTAACCTTGCGGTTTCAAAGAGTAATGTTACAATTTCAAAAATTAAAGAAAATTTCGAGATTCCGAATATTCAAAATCTTGTATTAAAAGGTACAATTATAGAATTTCAAGATGTAAAAAATTATACGTATCTCCATCTCCAAGATTCTACCGGCCAGATATGGGCTGCTATTCCAAAAACACCTGTTGAGACTGGAAAAGAAATAGAGCTTTCCAATATCATGGTGATGAAGGATTTCCAAAGCAAAACACTTGATAAAACATTTGATATCATCTTGTTTGCGCTCCCTTCAATAAAAAATCAGGCACGCCCAAAAATGCCCGGCAAAATGATGTCTGGAATGCCGCCAGGTAGTATGCCTCAAGGATCAACGACAAATGGCATGGGAGCCAGTCAACCCAGGATAATTCTTAAGGACATAAAGCTAAGCAAAGCAACCGGCAAAGATGCCTATAGCATAGAAGAGATTTACTCTCAAAAGAAAGAGCTGTCGAAAAAGACAGTCACGGTACGCGCAAAGGTCGTGAAATTTCTACCAGGTATTATGGGAAAAAACTGGGTCCATATACAGGACGGAACTGGAAGCGTAGAAACCGAAACCCACGATATCACTATAAGTACTCTCGACACTGCGGAAGTTGGCGATGAGGTCATCGTTCATGGAACTCTTGCGATTAACAAAAATCTTGGTTCTATGCATTCTTTTGCCGTAATTATTGAAGATGCTTCTCTGGCTAAAGCTCAATAAAGCAGGCCGTTCAAAGGAGTTTATTCATGCATTTGAGCAAGGTAATAATTAACCAGAACCGATTTCCGACAAAAGATGCATATCCATTTAATCTTCCTGTCTTGCAGCATACAAACGTGTTTGAATTGTCCAGTCCAATCACTGTGTTTACCGGTGAAAATGGTACCGGTAAATCAACTCTGCTTAAAGCGCTGTGCTGCAAATGCAATATTCATATCTGGGAGGGCATGCATCGGACAAAATATAAGTTCAACCGTTACGAGAACATGCTGCAGCATGTTCTGGATATACAATGGGTCGATGGTCCAGTACCAGGATCATTTTTTTCTCCCGAGTTATTTCGTAATTTTTCGCAGCTTATAGATGAGTGGGCTGTCGCCAGCCCTGGCATATTGGAGTATTTTGGCGGGAAATCACTTACAGACAAATCGCATGGACAAGCATGCATGGCATATTTTAAATCAAGATATAAGGTTAAAGGACTGCACTTTATGGATGAACCTGAGGCTGCGCTTTCACCGAAAACTCAATTGGATTTATTAGATGTACTGATAAAAATGAGTGTTGACGGACAAGCACAGTTTATTATTTCAACTCATTCACCGATACTGATGTCTTGGAGACAGGCTGCGCTTTACAGTTTTGATAATAATTCAATAAATCGCATTTCATACAAAGAGACTCAGCATTATAAAATTTATAATGAATTTTTTAGCGCTCTATAACAAAAAGCACAGCGTTTTTAAGTAATTATAAAACCCGGTGGGACGTTCGTGCAGAACGTGCACAGTTTTATGAGAAAGGTTTTCCCCTGTCCAGGGATCTATATTGAATCGCCTCGGAAATATGATCTGCCCGGATGTCGGGCTCGCCTTCAAGATCCGCAATAGTCCGGGAAATTTTCAGGATGCGGTTGTATGCACGGGCGGAAAGACCCAGCTTGTCAATGGCGGATTCAAGAAGATTGCATGAATCATCATTGATTTTACAGTGTTTTTTAATATGCCGGCTGCTCATTTGGGCGTTGCAGTAAATCTTGGTGCGCCTGAATCTTTCCGACTGGATCACCCTGGCTGCTGTTACCCGCTTACCTATATCTTCAGATGATTCAGCCTTGGCATCTCCAGTGAGGTCCTTGTATGGAACCGACGGCACTTCAACATGAATATCTATTCTGTCCATCAAGGGGCCTGAAATCTTTGATCTGTACTTGTGAATCTGCTGATATGTGCACCGGCACTCGTGCTTGGGATCGGAAAAGTAGCCGCACGGGCATGGGTTCATAGCGGCGACCAGCATAAAACCGGCAGGGTAGGTTATGGTTGATGAGGCACGGGAAATAGTTACATTTAAATCTTCCAGCGGCTGGCGCATCACTTCTAATACATGTTTTTTAAATTCCGGAAGTTCATCCAGAAAAAGAACTCCATTATGAGCCATGCTTACCTCGCCCGGTCTGGGGATATGGCCGCCTCCGATTAAACCTGCATCCGATATAGTATGGTGAGGAGATCTGAAAGGCCTTTTTGTAATCAGAGCCTGGCCGCTTGAAAGCATTCCAACTACGGAATAGATTTTGGTGGTTTCAATTGCTTCGTCAAAATTAAGGGGCGGGAGTATGGTTGGCAGACGTTTTGCCAGCATGGTCTTCCCTGAACCTGGAGGGCCGATCATAATTAAGTTGTGGCCTCCGGCAGATGCTACTTCCAGAGCCCGCTTTACATGCTCCTGTCCCATGACTTCGGAAAAATCCACTTCAAACTTGCAAGCCTGGCCAAGTATAGAAGAAATATCGGTTTTTTCAGGCTTGATTTGAGTAAATCCGCAAAAGAAATTAACTATCTGGGACAGAGTTTTCACAGGAAGAACCGATATCTCATCTACCACTGATGCTTCATGCCTATTATCGTATGGCACGATAATTCCCGAATAGCCGGCAGCTTTTGCGGTAATGGCCATGGGAAGAGAGCCATTTACAGGTTTTATACGGCCGTCCAACGAAAGTTCGCCCAAAACAAGGTACCTGGAGGCTATTTCCATGGGGATTATGCCGGATGCTGCCAATATTCCCAACGCTATAGGCAAATCAAAACCTGTGCCTTCCTTTTTAATGTCTGCAGGAGCTAAATTTACAGTTATCCTGTCGGCGGGAAAGTTGTAGCCGGAATTACTAATGGCGGACTTAACCCTCTCCTTGCTTTCCTTTACGGCTGTTTCAGGGAGCCCTACAGTAGTAAATGTGGGAAGACCCTGGGCTATATCTATTTCCACTTCGATTAGATAGGCATCTATACCGATAACAGCGCTGCTCAAGATCTTTGCTATCAAAATTGTTCTCCTCCATGTAAGTAATCCCACGCTAATTTAAGAACTTAGCATGGATTGCCATCCTAAGGCAAGCGCATTGTGGTTTTACGTTTTTTCTTTTCCGACAAAAAAGGGGTTACAGTTAATAAAAAAACCGTAACCCCCTATATTTCTCAGAGCTGGTAGGCGATACTGGATTTGAACCAGTGACTTCTACCGTGTGAAGGTAGCACTCTCCCACTGAGTTAATCGCCCATTATTGTTAATCGTCGACCATATCTTTTAACTCTTTGCCTACTTTGAAAAACGGCAGTTTCTTAGAACGCACTTTAATTTGTTTGCCGGTTTTTGGGTTTCGACCTGTGTACGGCTTATATTTTTTAGCCGTAAAACTTCCAAAACCTCTGATTTCAACACGCTCGCCTTTGGAAAGGGTTTTTGTTATTGTGCCAAAAAATGTATCAATGATATTTTCAACCCTTCTTCTATTTATGCCGGTTTTATCCCTAAGCGCATTAATTAAGTCCACCCTGTTCATTGAAACCCCTTTTTTTGTTTCTTGTTTTTCTTAACCTTTTATTTTAGGTTAAACCTAAGTTGAGCGATTTTTTGCGAAGATATGTGCTGAGATCTTGATGCATAAGGATTTGCAAAAACCGCAGGCATACCCGTGGATATGTCGAGGATTTTTGCGAAGTCTTTATGCGCAAGAGATCGGCGCAGATCGAGTAAAAAACCGCTCAATTTAGGTTAAACTATATAGTCAATTACTTGCTTTTAAGTCAAGCATTTTTCCAGCACAAATGAACAGACTTTGTTTTAACAAAGTGAGCCATGCACGGCTCCGTCATTCTTACCGATAAGTGGATATGTCGAGGATTTTCGCGAATCCTTGATGCGCAAGAGATCAGTGCAGATCGAGCCAAAAATCGCTCAATTTAGGTTTAATAAAGCTATCTGTATTTGCATCGACTTTGACGTTGCCGTGGGTTTATCTTGAGCCTGCTTGACTGAACCGCAAAACAACAGTATTAAGAAACAAGGAAACAAATAATGGGGAAATTTTTACGATTGAACGTGGCGTAAAAAAGATGGAAGGTATTGATGATATAATATTATGGAACAAAAGGATTATTATAAGATACTGGGTTTAGACAAGGATACCGGCCAGAAGCAAATCAAAGAAGCTTACCGGAAACTGGCCTTTAAATATCACCCTGATCGAAACAAGGAGCACCCGGAAAGCGCTGAAAAAATGAAACGCATTAACGAAGCCTATGCTGTTCTTTCACACCCGGAAAAAAGACGTGAATATGATATGTTGAGACACCAGTTCGGGTCTTCTGCTTACAGTCAGTTTAGAAAAAATTATTCTGAGCAGGATATCTTTACCGGTTCAGATATAAATCAAATTTTTGAAGAAATGACCAGGGCGTTCGGGTTCAGGAATTATAGCGAAATATTCAGGGAATTTTACGGCCAGGGGTACAGGACCTTTGAATTTAAAAAACCTGGGTTTACGGTTAGGGGGTTTGCTTTTTCCAGGGGTTTGGGGAAGGAAAAACATAATCAAATGCAATTTCCATTGCAGGGGGCCTTCGGCAAACTCTACCAGTATGCTTTAAAAAAAATCACTGGCATTGAATTGCCTGAAAACGGGGCCGACATCAACGAGATTATTCATCTGGACCCGATAAAGGCTCAAGAGGGAGGTCCGTATGCATATTTCTTAATGAAAAAGTCAAAGAAGCTGGTTGTCAAAATTCCACCGGGAGTCAGAGAAGGGCAGCGGATCAGACTCGTGGGAATGGGCGAGGATGGAAAAGGCGGGGGAATGCCCGGGGATCTTTATTTGAAAGTTTATATCAAAAGGCCGCTGCTCCGGAAAATTAAAAATTTTATTTCTCATCTTCGCAAATAGTTATCGGCCTCAGAGTGTCAACCCGATTAGAAGGCAAAAAAATCAATAATTCTTGCCTTTAATTAATAGATTATGTTAATTGGATAATTGGATAATTAAGAAATTAACATCAGTTCTTTAAAATTATAAAAAGAGGCTATCCACTTAGCTCTGCCCTTTACCCATAAGTTATCTCTCCATTAGTAATTAACAGTTATCAATTGTTAATAACTAGTTGTTAATTAAGGATAAAAATATGTCTCAATACTTATGGGTAAAGGGCAGACTTAGCTACCCTAAACGACAAATTGCAGGTTGGGTTAAGCCGTCGGTCTGCAACTAATTTTGTCGGGTTCGCTAATTTTTCAGTATAAATATCATAACTCGTATCTGTTTTGCAAAAAAAGGAGATCATATTATGTATGTCGGCAGAGTCATGCACGCAGACCTTGTTACCATAGCGCCGAAGACTACACTGATCGAAGCAAGAGACATTCTCGAAAAAAAGCAGATCAAACATCTTCTGGTTGTGGACAAGAAAAACGAGCTTATCGGCATTGTCTCGGACAGGGATCTTAAAAAGAGCTGGGCATCATCGGCGACAGCGCTGAGTACTCACGAGTTGAACTACCTGCTGAATACCGTGACGGTTGATTCCATTATGGTCAAAAAGACCATTACCATTACTCCTGACACGACTATTGAACGTGCTGCAAGCATATTCCAGGAGAATAGAATCAGTTCCCTGCCGGTAGTGGATGGCGACAAGCTTCTCGGAATCATAACCAGTACCGATGTCATGGGAGTTCTGCTCGAAGCAATCGGAATTGACAGGGATAGCACGCGATTTAGCGTTCTGGTTGGAGATCGCATCGGTGTACTGGCAGACGTATCAAAGATTCTCAAGGAACAGAATATTAACGTCCGCAGCCTTTTTAGCTGGCCGGAGAAAAATTATCCCGGTTTTTATAGCCTGGTGATACGTGTTTCCGCTGCAGACGGCGAAAAAGCGATTTCCGTTTTAAAGCAAGGTGGATTCAATGTCCTGACGAAATATATTCAGGATCTCACTCCTTACCTGCCGGAGACATAACAAAAAAAGATAGTCAACCTTCCTCTTAGATACCTTCATGTCTTGGAACGATGATACCGGTTTTACTGATAGCGATTTGGATGCAAAAATCAGAGCTGCAGCAGAAATGATTTCTGTTTCTGACCGGATTGTTGTTTTTACCGGAGCAGGTATCAGCACAGAATCAGGAATTCCGGATTTTCGCAGCCCCGGAGGAATCTGGACCAAATTCGATCCTGATGATTTTACCATACAAAAATTTTTAACCAGTGAAGAGACAAGAAAAAAGCCATGGAAAATTCTCGTTGAAGGAGGCCTTTTTTCAAGCATCAGGCCGAACCAGGCTCACTATGCTATTGCAGAATTGGAAAAGACAGGCAAGCTTGATTGTGTTATTACACAGAACATAGACGATCTTCACCAGAAGGCGGGAAATTCGCCGGATAAGGTTTTTGAATTACATGGAAACATGAAACTGGTTAGATGTCTGAGCTGCGGCGAACAATATAATATAGAATATATCAAGGAAAAGCTAAAAAAAGGGATCGAAATTCCAGACTGTGAGAAATGTCACGGTATTTTAAAACCGGATATTGTCTTTTTTGACGAAGCTCTTCCATCAAGTGTAAAGGATGCCGCAATTAAACACTCCAGAAATTGTGATCTTTTTATTGTTATAGGCTCTTCACTTGCAGTTTACCCTGCAGCTTTTATGCCGGTATATGCAAAAGAAGCGGGCGCAAGGCTGGTTATCATAAACATCGGCGAGACGCCATGTGACGAGCTTGCGGATATAGTCATAAATAGCAAAGCCGGCGAGACAATGGCGAGAATAGTAAAAAAATCGAAGGATTTGTGACTCATAGATGTTGCTTGGTGATCCCAAGGGGAATCGAACCCCTAATATCAAATATCATTGATTTATTTCTTAACATTTAATGGGTGCTAAAATCGGAAAATAATATTGACATAGGCAATACTATTTTCATTTAGCAAAATCAATATGGGTAGATCCCGTTCCTGATAAACTGAAAAGAAATAAAAATTTAAGCAAAAAAGTCGCTATCCTAAAGAAGAAATTGAAACTGTGAAGAGTGTAGGTTTGA
>JAYENE010000542.1:0-7594 GCA_034721935.1 Thermodesulfobacteriota bacterium | reverse complement strand
TTTTTATAAAAGGATTGCTCTAAGTTATTTCTTTACGCTCACTTATGTGCGAGTTTCAGCCGTTCTTAAATTTAATTGTCCGCTGCCTCAGGTTGACCAGATAATGAGTTTGTAAATTTCTGATTCTCCTAAACCCACTTGATGCGCCTGTCTGCTTTTTTTCTTTCAACAATTTCCCCTATTATAAAGCCTTTCTCTTTCAGAGCGCTAAGCTGCTCAACCATCTCCTGTGCTACATTTTCCGGCGCAACCGCTATCATCCCTATTCCATTATTAAAAGTACGCATCATTTCCTTGTCTGATATGTTGCCGGCATTCTGCAAAAAAGAAAACACAGGGGGCACATCCCAGCTTTCTTTGTACAACACAATATTGCATCCTTCTGGTATAATCCGAAGAAGATTGCCTTCAATACCTCCGCCTGTAATATGGGCAAACCCATGTATGGGCAAACACTTGCTTATGCGATAAGTAGTTGCCGAATATATTTTTGTCGGCTCAAGAAGCTCTTCACCTACTGTGCGGCCAAGCTCAGGAACATAATCATCGATTTTCAGTTTCAAAACATCAAAACAGATCTTCCGCGCCAAAGAATATCCATTGCTGTGAAGACCGCTTGACGCTATTCCAATAACCTTATTACCGACATGCGTTCCAGATCCGTCAATTATCTTACTGTTATCAACTATGCCGACAGCAAAACCCGCCAGGTCATATTCATTTGCTTTATAAAACCCCGGCATTTCCGCTGTTTCGCCTCCGATTAAAGCGCAATTCGCCTGCTTACAACCCTCCGCGATCCCCTTGATGATTTCTGTGATAATTTCTGTGTTTAGCTTTCCCGTTGACAAATAATCAAGAAAAAACAGTGGCTTGGCGCCTTGCACAGCAATATCGTTTACAGACATGGCTACAAGATCGATTCCAACTGTGTCATGTTTATTCATCATGAATGCTATTTTAAGCTTGGTTCCAACTCCGTCTGTTGAGCTTACAAGAACAGGGCTGTCCACATTTGCAAGGTTAAGCGAATAAAGCCCTCCAAAACCTCCTATTTCACTTATAACACCGGTTCTGGGCGTCTGTTTTACAATCTTTTTTATGGTCGTAACAAGGTTGTTGGCCTTGTCAATATCTACGCCTGCATCGGCATAGGTTAAAGGCTTGTTCATGTTTATCTCCCGACAAAATTATTCTAACACTAATAGTCAACCAATTAAAAATTAAAACGATCTGGACTGAAAGTCAAAACAATTTTTTTGACATAAAGTTGTTTGTGTTATAGTTTAACAAAAATCTAAATATTTATTTTTACGAGGTTGTTTTTTATGGAAAAATTTGCGCGGTTAGATCGTTTACCACCTTATGTGTTTACAACCGTCAACAAGATAAAGATGGACGCAAGACATGCCGGCGAGGATATTGTAGATCTTGGCATGGGCAATCCTGATCTTCCCACTCCAAAGCATATCGTTGACAAACTAATCGAAGCGGCTCAAAAACCGCACAATCATCGATATTCTGCATCCATGGGTATTACAAAGCTTAGAATGGCTATTTCGGATTGGTATAAACGCCGGTTTGATGTGGATATAGACCATAACAGCGAGGCAATAGTCACAATAGGCGCCAAAGAAGGAATATCTCATCTCGTGCTTGTTGCAATCCGACCCGGCGATGTGGTGTTTGCCCAGAATCCAACCTACCCGATTCATCCATACTCAGCAATTATTGCCGGAGGCGATGTAAGAGGAATACCTGTAGGGCCGGATTCAGATTTCTTTGAAGACTTGATGAACGCTACAAGACAAACGTGGCCAAGACCAAAGCTTTTAATTATCAGTTACCCGCACAATCCTACCACAGAGGTTGTAAACCTCGAATTTTTTGAAAAAATTGTGGGTTATGCAAAGGAACATAATATCATGATAATCCACGATCTTGCTTATGCAGATCTTGTTTTTGACGGTTATAAAGCGCCCAGTTTTTTACAGGCAAAAGGCGCTAAAGACGTCGGGGTAGAATTTATTTCTCTTTCAAAAAGCTACAGCATGCCAGGCTGGAGGGTCGGTTTTTGTGTTGGAAACAGAGAAATGGTGGGCGCTTTACGCAGAATAAAAAGCTATCTTGACTATGGAGTTTTTCAGCCCATTCAGATTGCATCCATTATAGCCTTAAACGGCCCTCAAGACTGCGTTAAAAATATATGTAATACTTATAAAGAACGAAGAGACACTCTGGTATCCGGCCTGAATCGCATTGGGTGGAATATAAGGAGTCCAAAGGGAACTATGTTTGCGTGGGCAAAGATTCCTGATCAATATTTAAAAATGGGTTCGGTGGAATTTTCCAAATTTCTGATTAAAGAGGCCCGGGTAGCTGTTTCTCCAGGTCTGGGTTTTGGCGAATATGGCGATGAATATGTGCGGTTCGCGCTTATTGAAAACGAGATGCGAATCAACCAGGCTATCAGGGGTCTCAAAAAAATATTATAGGCACAAGCAATATGAAACAAATTAATATCGGTTTGCTTGGATGCGGCACCGTAGGCGCTGGTGTTGCAAAAATTCTTATTGAAAACAAAGACCTTCTTGCCTCCCGTGTCGGGGCGTCGCTGTCATTAAAACATGTCGCGGATATCGACATAAAAAGGGACAGAAAGATCAAATTTGATGAGGGAGTCCTGATAACCGATGCCCGCAAGGTGGTTGATGATCCGGAAATAGATATAATTGTCGAGATGATCGGCGGGGTGAAAATTGCAAAGGAGCTTATCTTAAGGGCAATTGCTAATGGCAAACAGATCGTAACCGCAAACAAGGCCCTTCTTGCCGCCCAAGGCAACATCCTTTTCAAAGCTGCTTACGCAAAAGGCATTGATCTTGGTTTTGAGGCGAGTGTAGGCGGATGTATGCCAATTATAAAGTCGATCAGGGAGTCCTTGGTTGGTGACCGCATAAAATCGATGGCAGGCATATTAAACGGCACATGCAACTATATTCTGTCAAAAAGCACATATGACGGAATTACGTTTGAAGCGGCCCTGTCTGAGGCGCAGGCCAAAGGCTTTGCAGAGGCAGACCCCTCGCTGGATGTGGAGGGAATAGATACGGCGCACAAACTAACCATATTAAACTCTATTGCATATGGTATGGAAATTAATTTGAAGGATATTTATATTGAAGGAATATCAAAAATTACCCCTATGGATATCGATTTTGCCAATCAATTCGGGTACAGGATAAAGCTTCTCGCTATAAGCAAAAACAGGGGAAAAGAGGTTGAAGCAAGGGTGCATCCTGCAATGATACCTTTTGACAACCAGTTGTCAAACGTAAACGGCCCTTTGAATGCAATTACAGTTTCGGGCGATGCTGTCGGCGACATGATGCTTTACGGCCTTGGCGCGGGGATGATGCCTACAGCCAGCGTGGTTGTTGGAGATATAGCAGATTTGGCCCGCAACCTTTTGTCCGGCACAAGGGGAAGAATTCCATTGTTGTCCTACCAGATGGAAAGTATAAAAAAAATTCCAATTATGCCGGTTGACGATATCTTTACCAATTACTACTTCAGGTTCTCCGCGGTAGATCGTCCGGGAGTTTTGTCTAAAATATCGGGTATCTTAGGCAATCGTGGCATCAGCATTAAATCCGTGCACCAAAAAGGACGCAAATCGATTGGCTCGGTTCCTATTTTCATTCTAACTTACCTCGCAAAGGAAAGCGATGTTAAAATAGCTTTATCCGAGATAGAAGCCCTTGATATTGTTAGCAATAAACCGGTTCTCATACGAGTCGAAGAAACTAATTGCTTTTAACCTTAATTGAGCTTTTAGCAGTTAGCTTTTAGCAGTTAGCACAATAACTTCAATATATTGCTAAAGGTTCGGCAAAAAATAAGTTCGCAATTTCAGGTGTTGAGGCGCTCGGCTGACAAGGCGTGAAAAAGCATGAATATCAAGCAGATTCAGAATTTTCACAACGCAGTCAGGCGGGATGCATCGGCGCCTGAAATGTGAAGTTATTTATTGTCGAGCCCTAAAGGTCAACATTTCACCTAACACGCGGCGAAAGCGCCTGCGCTGCACGTGGGTGAAAATCGAATCGCTGGTAAACACCTGAAATAATAAGAGCTAATTGCTAAGAGCTAATCGCTCATCTTAGGTTAATTAAACATCGGGCTATGCCCGAGCGACCCTAATTTGAACATCGAATGATGAAATCGCTCCTGCCGCGACGGGCGCGAGTACGGCGGGTCGCTCTGCCAGTTTATAAATTGGCAGAATACCTTATTCAAAATTCGACGTTGGACGTTCGACCTGTCCGCAATGCCTTTGCGTAGTTTTGGTAGAATGTTTTTGTGTCTCAATCAAGTGGCAATGATCATACCACCATCATTTGTGATGCATGGCAGGCGGGTGTTCGATGTTCATAGTCTTTTAACTTAACGGCTACGTCTTTGATTATTGGATTGTAATCTGTAGGAATCGCTATGTTTTTAGACCACCTCGAGGGGTCTTCATTAAACTACCCGTTCTACGGGTGGTAGGTTATTTGCCATATTTGATAAAAGAGGTTTATATGTATATTGTCTGTTCAGATTTAGAAGGTGTTTTTGTTCCTGAAATGTGGGTACAGGTGGCTGAAAAGACCGGTATCAAGGAGCTAAGACTGACAACCCGCGATATATCCGACTATGACGTTTTGATGAAAAAACGGCTTGACATTGTTCGCGAAAATCGGCTCAAGCTTAAAGACATAATGAGTGTTATCGATTCCATAAATCCACTTGACGGGGCAGTGGATTTTCTGGAATGGCTCAAATCACAGACCCAGGTAATAATTCTTTCAGATATATTTGTTGAGTTTGCAGGGCCTTTAATGAAAAAGCTGGGTCGGCCAACCCTTTTTTGCAACTCTCTATTAATAGACTCTGACGGATATATTGCCGGATATAATTTCCGACTAAATGACGCCAAGCGCAAGGCTGTGCTTGCCTTAAAAAACCTCAATTATAAAATAATAGCGTTTGGCGACTCCTATAATGATATAACCATGCTCAAAGAAGCTGATACAGGCATCCTGTTCCGGCCTCCAGGCAATGTAAAAAACGAATTCCCGGAGCTTTTGGTTTCATATAGCTATGATGAACTTAGAAAAACTATCCAAAAAATACTGGAAGCATCATGACCGGGGAAAGTTACAAGTGAACTAAAGTTTGATAGTTTCGTAAAAAGTCTCCTAAACTTGTCATTTCGAGCAAAGCGAGAAATCCTTGTCTCGACGACAGGAAAATCTTACTATAACGCTTTGAAAATATAAGATTTTCCCCTGCGGCCTGCCCGCCAGTGCCAGGCATTGGCAGGCGGGTCTAAATGACATATTTGATGAATTTGACTTTTTACGAGTTCATCAAAGTTTAACGTGCCTAAAGTTAAAGATTTTAATCACGAAATTTCGAAAGTACGAAGATTCGTGCTTTCGTTATTTCGCGCTTTGCGGCGTAAGCCTTGAAAAGAGACGTGGTTGTCTCTTAACCCATGATTACACATAAAACAACATACCGGGTCATTTACGGCGACACAGATAAAATGGGTATAGCTTATCATGCAAACTACTTGCGCTGGTTTGAAATAGGCAGGTCGGAATTGTTTCGGTCGTTAAGTTTAACCTATAAAGCCATTGAAACAAAGGGTGTCTTTCTGCCTGTATCCGAAGTTTATTGCAAGTTTTTATCTCCGGCTCAATATGATGATGTTATAATTATTGAAACCTCTGTTGATACAAACATTAAGGGCGGTATGAAGTTTGATTATCGTATATTTAATGAAAACGGTAAAAAAATTCTTGTAACAGGATATACAAAACACGCCTTTGTTAATAGCGATGGCCGTGTGGTGCGCCCACCCGATTTTCTGACAGATCTTTTGAAAAATTATATAGCCTCCGTTTCCCAAACAGGCCAATAAAAGTCTGTATGTGGCTAAAAAATTAAATATGGATTTTGATATTTCAAAATTTGAAAAATGTAATCTCCTTGTTGTCGGAGATTTAATGATCGATGAATATTTATGGGGTGATGTTGACCGGATATCTCCGGAAGCGCCGGTCCAGGTTGTTTCGGTTAAAGAAGAAAATTATACCCTGGGTGGATCCGGAAACGTCGCCAACAACCTTATAGCGCTTGGAGCAAAGGTTTCAATGGCCGGGGTAATAGGTTCGGATAGATATGGACATCTTTTGCTCACAAAATTAAACGAACTTGGCGTTAATACCGAGGGGGTTGTTGTGGAGCCGGAAAGGCCCACAACCAGAAAAACGAGAATTATTTCCGGCAACCAACAGGTGCTTAGAATCGACAGGGAAACAAAAAAAGAGGTATCCCGGCAAACCCTTGATGTTATATTAAATTATATTGAGCGTGTAATGCCTGATGTGGACCTGGTATTAATTTCTGATTATGGTAAGGGGCTGATTACAGCGGCTTTGTTTAGCTCCTTGATGTCTATCATAAAAAAATATAAAAAGTTTTCTATTGTTGATCCAAAAGGGCGTGATTTTTCAAAATATTCAGGTGTTTCTTTGCTTACACCAAACAAAAAAGAGGTGGCTCTTGCCTCTGGAATAGAGATTGTCGACGAATCAACCTTAATTAAAGCCGGAAAAAGGATCTTTGAAAATGTAAAGATAGAAAAGCTTCTTATTACATGCGGCAAGGATGGGATGGTTTTATTTGAGGACGAAAAACCTTATTATATCACCGCTCAGTCAAAGCAGGTTTTCGACGTTTCAGGGGCGGGAGATACGGTAATCGCTGTCTTGGGGCTTGCAATTGCATCAGGAGCCTCGTTCGTAAAAGCGGCATCTGTTGCTAATACAGCGGCGGGCATTGTGGTTGGCAAGGTTGGAACATCAACTGTCTCAAAAAATGAACTTTTATCGGCTTTGACGACTAATTATGATTACGCCTCAAAGAAACAGATATCTTTTTCAGAACTTCCAGCCGTTGTGCTGAAACTTAAAGCCGGCAATAAAAGAATTGTGCTGACAAACGGTTGTTTTGATCTTTTACATGCCGGCCATATTATGCTTCTTTCAGCCTCAAAAAAACTTGGAGATGTGCTTGTTGTTGCTATTGATGATGATGAGTCTGTAAGCAGCCTTAAGGGGCCCGGAAGACCGATAATCAGCGAAAAAGAACGTATAAGTATCTTAAGCGCTTTAGATTTTGTTGATTATGTTGTGGTGTTTTCTTTAAAACAACTTAATAAAATAATTGAGATTATTCGTCCAGATATACTCACAAAGGGCAGTAATTATATATTTGAAGATGTTATAGGAAGAAAGCTTGTTGAGAGGTGCGGCGGAAGGGTGGCGCTTATTCCTGTTACAAAAGATGTCTCGTCAACCAGTATTATCAATAATATTGTAACCGTTCACGGCTTGAAATTGGAAACTTGAAATTACGTAATACTTTAGCGTTATGCAACAAACCATCTGAAATCAAGCTTCGGGTGTGATCAGATTTAAAGCAGGAAACTGTTTGAAGGAATTAGAAATCGTTAAGAAAGAACCAGGTTTAAAATGCCATT
>JAYENE010000541.1:0-7607 GCA_034721935.1 Thermodesulfobacteriota bacterium | reverse complement strand
CAATCAGTTCCAACAGAGCAAACACAGCGGTTATAAATGCTGAAGCTAAAATCAAGGGATATCCGGCTTTTGCCAGAGGAAATGCTGTTTGGTTTGGTTGATCGGGCCGGGAAAAATTGTTCATTTAGCGCGCCTGTTTTTAACGGTTTCTTTTTTTTAATACTATAACCTAAATTGAGCGATTTTTTACTCGATCTGCACCGATCTCTTGCGCATCAAGGATTCGCGAAAATCCTCGACATATCCACGGGTATGCCTGCTTGCCCTGTGGAATGCGAAGCCTATTCCTCCGGGGTGGTTTTCGCAAACCCTTATGCATCAAGATCTCAGCACATATCTTCGCAATAAATCGCTCAACTTAGGTATAATTATAGGTTCTTCTCCCGATTAGTTGATGCAAAGGGTTTAAGGATTCAAGGATTCAAGGGGTCGAGCGCTTTCTTTCTAACGCTTTAATAAGCGCTTTAAGTATCCTTCTAAATCTCTCCTATCCCTCCAGAAGTATCTCTAATCCTCTTAATCCTTTAATCCTATTCACTGTCACTCGAACCCTTGACCTCTTGAATCCTTTATAATCTTACCAACTCTTTTGGAGATAATTTTAATTATATTATCATATCAAACAATAATGTCAATGAGAGCTTAACTCTGCCAGCAATTCTAATTATGGCATTTTTCCTTTATCCGCCAAAGCCCTCTGGCGGATGCGTTACATCCCCCTTATCCCTAATGCTGTTGACTTAAGGAGACTTTTAATGGTTTTTGAATATCGAATATCGAACAAGGAACCGCAGAATTACGAAGGGGTTACTTCGACATTCGACATTTCTTGTTCGACATTCTGCGGTTCAAGAAAATTTGCTTAAGTCAACAGTATTGCCCTTTATCCCCTTTTGAAGGGGGCCAGGGGGATGTTATTCTTCATAATTAGAATTGCTGTAGTTCTGCATAAGATTTTCGTATATAAAAGGGCACAAAACTGCGGATATCATCTGTGTCATTGTTTTTAAATCTATCCATGCTGATATTTGCTATCGTCGAAGCCCGAATAGCGCTTTGACTGGGCAAAGCAAAATGTGCAAGGGGTCCCAATTTATCCCTGATAGCCTTTTGATAAACAAACGCGCCGTCTCCAACAAATATGCACGCTTCATTAATATCACAAACAGCTTCGCCAGGCGGCAGAACCTGCTCGTCAATCTCTTTTTTCAAAATATTGCCGTTAAACCTGTAACGTGAAAAATAGACCTCCCCCCTGCGGGCATCTAAAAGAGGGCAGATGAGATATTGAGAAAAAAAACACTGCCTTGCAAGCGCATCAAGGCTTGAAACACCTACCAAAGGTTTGCGGGTTGCCGCAGCCAGCCCCTTTATTGAACTTATTCCTATTCGAAGACCCGTGAAACTTCCAGGGCCCCTGGTTACCGCAAATCCGTCTAATTCGGAAACAATAATGCCCGATAATTTAGCAGCGGCATTTATCATCTCCATTAAGTGCTTTGAATGTGTCTGTTCGATACTCAGGGTAAGCTCGGCCAGCACGGATTCTTTATCAACTATCGCAACGCTGCAACTTTTTACAGCCGTATCAACAGCAAGTATTTTCATTTAGATGCCGGCTGCTTTGACTTCTTTTGCTTTTCAATGGATATATTAAGGACTTCATCCATATTGCTTACAAGAACAAATTTTATCTTCCGCCTTACATTCGCCGGAATTTCGGTCAAATCCTTTTTGTTCTTTTCAGGCAATATAATAGTATGAATCCCGGCCCTTAAAGCGCCAAGAGATTTTTCCTTCAAGCCCCCTATAGGAAGAACCCGGCCTCGAAGAGTAATCTCACCAGTCATGGCAACATCTTTGCAAACCGGTCTATTGGTCAGTGTGGAAATAAGGGCTGTTGCCATTGCAATGCCGGCAGACGGTCCATCTTTGGGTATTGCGCCTGCCGGAACATGGATATGCACATCATGATTTTCAAAGAAATCTTTTTTTATTTTACAGGAACTAAGATTTGCTCTGGCATAAGTCACGGCTGCACGAGCAGACTCCTGCATAACATCACCGAGCTGTCCGGTTACAATCAAATCACCCTTGCCTCTAATCAAAGAGGCTTCCACATACAGGGCCTCGCCGCCGGCCTGTGTCCATGCAAGGCCTGTGGACAAGCCGACCTGACTGTTTTCCTGGTCCATTTCAGGGAGATATTTCGGCACACCCATATATTTTTGCAGATTGCCTTTTGTAATATGAAAAGGACTTTTTTCTCCTTCGGCAATTTTGCGGGCCACCTTTCGGCATATGTTTCCTATCTCCCGTTCAAGGTTTCTTAAGCCTGCCTCTGATGTGTATCCTCTAATTAATTGCTGCAATGCCCCGGCGCTGATACTCATGGTTTTGGGCTTTAAACCGTTTTCCTTTATCTGCCGCGGCAAAAGGTACTTTTGGGCAATGATCCTTTTTTCCTCTTCCGTATATCCGGAAAGTGAAATAATCTCCATCCTGTCGAGAAGAGCTGAAGGAATAGTATCTGTTAAATTTGCTGTAAGTATAAATATAACCTTTGATAGATCAAAAGGCAGGTTAAGATAGTGATCGCTAAATGCAAAATTCTGCTCAGGATCGAGGGCCTCTAAAAGCGCGGAAGAAGGATCGCCGCGAAAATCGGACCCAAGCTTGTCGATTTCGTCCATCATAAAAACAGGATTCCTTGTGCCGCACTGTTTTAGCCCCTGTAATATGCGTCCGGGCAAAGCCCCTATATATGTGCGACGGTGGCCCCTTATTTCTGCTTCATCACGAATGCCCCCCAAAGAAATGCCCACAAACTTTCGTTTCATGGCACGGGCAATTGAGCGACCCATCGAGGTCTTTCCAACGCCGGGGGGACCGATAAAGCAAAGAATCGGGCCTTTGCTCTCAGCGTTAAGCTTACGAACGCTTAAATATTCCAGTATGCGGTCCTTTACCCTGTCAAGAGCATAATGGTCAGCGTCAAGCACCTTTTTTGCATTCTTTATATTGATTATACCTTTGGTCGTTATGCTCCAGGGCAGATCAACAAGCCAGTCCAGGTAGGTTCGTATTATCGAAGCTTCCGCAGAGTCAGGATGCATCTGTTCCAGTCGCTTTAGCTGTTTTTTCGCCTCTTTCTCCGCCTCCTTTGACATCCTTGCTTTTTTAATCCTTTTGTTGTAGTCGGTTATCTCCTGTTTCCTTTCATCATGCTCACCCAATTCCTTATGGATAGCTCTCATCTGCTCCCTTAAAAAATAATCCCGCTGATTTTTAGAAATTTCATCCCTGACATCAGACTGGATCTTGGCCTGGATGGATGAAAGCTCGACTTCACTGGAAAGCAGGTCGTTTACTTTATTGAGACGCTTTACAGGATCGATATATTCCAGCACTGTTTGCGACTCCTTTATTTTCAACTTTAAATTCGAGGCAACAAGATCTGCAAGCTTGCCTGGATCATCTATGCTTTCCAAAATACTGCTCACATCACCTGTTAATTCCCCGCGAAGCCCCAAAATTTTCTTGGAATAGTCCCGGACATTCCTCATCATGGCCTCAACTTTAAGGCTCATTTCTTTGATAGGGTTTTCAGAAATAATTTCAATTTTTACAAGATATAAATCCTTCTTTTTTACATACCTTACAATCCGCGCTTTGGAAATTCCCTGCACAAGGGCTTTAACACTCCCGTCAGGAAGCTTTAACATGCGAAGGATACGGCTGACGGTTCCAACTGTGTAGATTTCATTGGACTTTGGGTTCTCAACATTTGGATCCTTCTGAGTAACCAGCATTAAAAAACTATCCTTTGTTACAGCCTCTTCTACAGCGCGCACCGACTTTTCACGTCCAACAAAAAGAGGAAGCAACATATCATTAAAGATCACTACATCCCGAACAGGCATTAAAGGTAGAATAGCAGGTATATTTATATCCTTTCCATCTCCGTCGATAATGCTGATAAGGTCATCTCTGTCAGATTCAGCCATAATTTTTCCTTATAATATTATAGTAACCGTTCACAGGTTCACAGTTCACAGGTTCACAGTTCACAGTTCAGAGGTTCACAGGTTCACAGTTCAGAGGTTCAGTGTTATTTTTTTTGAAGCTTAAAAAACCAAATAGTTAACACATTCAGCCCCGCGTATTCGCGGGGCTAATGGCTAATAGCTTTATCCTGAACCTTGAACCTTTGAACCTGTGAACAGTTACATATTATAAAACATAATTTATCTTTGACAATATCAATCTTGATTTTTTCAATGAAACATACTTAACTAAATTAAGCGATTAGCCTTCTCGCCGTGCTAGCGCTTGTCGCAGCAGGTAGCGGTTAGCTATTAGTTTAATGATTCCAGGATGTTTTACTATTACAAATTTTCACCCGTTGCCTGTCTGCAGTGCCTGCACAGGTAGAGGTGTTATTTCTAATTAACGTAATGCCCTGATTTTTTAGAGCTAAACGCTAATGGCTAACAGCTAATCGCTTAACTTAGGGCTCGGTAAAAAATAACTTGGCATTTTTGCATCCCGACTTCACCATATCTTTAACCGATCTTCAATCGCAAAAGTCCTCGAAATAGCTCGCTATTCCTGCGGTTTTGTTCAATCAGATCGATTAAATCTACGGCAAATTCGGGCGCAAATTCTACCAAGTTATTTTTTACCGAACCCTTAGGTTATAATATTTGAAATTTTGATTGAGGAGCAAAATGTTATCTTCTTATCTGGTACAAACAATAATTTTTATATTCGGCATGTGTATAGGAAGCTTTGTAAATGTATGTATATACAGGCTGCCAACCTCAAAATCAATCATTGATCCACTTCGTTCAATCTGTCCAAATTGCGGCGGTATAATACGGTTCTACGACAATATTCCTGTTTTAAGCTATTTCTGGCTTAAAGGACGATGCCGCCATTGCAATAAACCAATATCTTTTCGTTATCCGCTTGTGGAAATTATAAGCGGTGCTTTTGCGCTCTGCACATTTCTCAAGTTTGGACCTACCCTCGAAGCGCTTGTTTACTTTGCTTTCATTACAGTTCTGCTCGTAATAACCTTTATCGATATTGATCATCAGCTCATACCCGATCTAATAACTATTCCTGGCATACCTGCAAGCTTCCTGGCATCCTTTGCTCTTCCGTCAATAACATACAAGGAATCTCTGTTAGGGCTGCTTGCCGGAGGCGGAAGTCTCCTGTTGGTTGGGTGGATCTATTATCTAATTAAAAAGGCAGAGGGCATGGGAGGCGGAGACATAAAGCTCATGGCTATGATTGGAGCAATCGTTGGCTGGAAAGGTGTGCTCTTTACAATCTTTTTTTCATCTCTTGTCGGAACTCTTGTTGGAATCACAATTATGCTGCGCACTAAAAAGGGGATGAAAATCGCCGTGCCGTTCGGCCCGTTTTTATCCATAGGCGCTATTGCCTATATTTTTTTCGGGCCGGCTCTGATATTTTGGTATCTTAATTTGCTTAGATAGGTTGCTTTCTCGGCTCTCAGAGTGAGACCTTTGAAAAATGTTCAATTTTGTTCAAGTTCAAGCCTGCCTGTGCGTCGCACGCAGACAGGGAAGGCGAAAATTCTAAGCGGAGGAATACATTGAGTATTTCGAGGATTAGAATTTGAGCCTGACGCTGAAATTGGGCAAAAGGGGGCGTTTTGCAAAGGTCTCAGAACTTCAGCTAATCAGTAACAGGCATATTTTTTGACATAAAATATAAAATTATTTATAAAAATTTCTGGCTTTTTTAAACAAATTAAACTATTTTTATCTAAACCTAAGGGCTCGACAAAAAATAACTTCACATTTCTTTGCGCCGATGCATCCCGCCTGACTGCGTTGCGAAAATTCTGAATATGCTTGATATTCATGCTTTTTCGCGCCTTGTCAGCCGAGCGCCTCAACACCTGAAATTGCGACCTTATTTTTTGCCGAACCCTAAGTTGAGCGATTTTTTGCGAAGATATGTGCTAAGATCTTGATGCATAAGGATTTGCAAAAACCGCCCCGGAGGAATAGGCTTCGCATTCCACAGGGCAAGCAGGCATACTCGTGGATATGTCGAGGATTTTTGCGAAGCCTTTATGCGCAAGAGATTGGCGCAGATCGAGTAAAAAACCGCTTAATTTAGGCTAAAATATGTCTATTATTTTTTTTAAGGTCAATATGCGGGGAAACAGTTAGGGATGTGCATCTAAATTTAGATAATATTTTAGAAAATGAAAATATAGATGAATAATGATCAAATAAAACTGAAATTCTGGGGTGTGCATGGCACCCTCCCTGTTCCAGGTAGAAACACCGTGAAATATGGGGGAAATACATCCTGCATCAGCCTTGAATTTCCCGGGGGCAAGCTTTTTATATTCGACGCCGGCACAGGCATAAAGGTGTTGTCTGACTATCTTACGGCAAATAAGGTCCGGCCTGTCAATACAAAAATCTTTATTTCACATCCTCACTGGGATCACATAAACGCTCTTCCTTTTTTTGCGCCACTTTATATCCAGGGTAATAATTTTGAAATCTGCGGCCCGTCCCAGGGCGATATTACCATGCATGAATTAATCTCAAGGCAGATGGATGGTGTATACTTTCCAATCAAATTCAAAGAATTCGGCGCAAACATCCATTTCCGTGATCTAAAGGAAGAAGAGTTTAAAATAGACGGAATAAATATGAAGACAATGCTTCTCAATCATCCCGGGCACTGCTTAGGATACTGTGTTAACTACAAGAAGCGCTATATTTATTATATTACCGACAACGAACTCTATCCAAAGTCAAATCAGTTTTATAATGAGAACTACCTGAACCAGCTAACCGATTTTGTCAGAAATGCAGATGCCCTGATTACCGACTGCACTTACACTGACAAGGAATATGAAACAAAATCAGGGTGGGGTCATTCATCCGTAAAACAGGTAGTGGATTTGGCTGATCGCGCGAAGGTAAAAACTCTGTATCTGTACCATCACGATCCGGATCACACTGATGCTGTTATAGATGCTAAGCTGAAAACAGCGCAGGCTATGCTGAAAAAGAAAAACTCCGCAACTATATGCATTGCTCCAAAGGAAAGGGAACTTTTCAAGATATAATTTTTAAGTTAGCGTTTCTGATCCCTGATCCCTGACCTCTGACTTCTGATCTCTGCTCTTTTAGCCGCTTCCACCGTATTTTTCATCAGCATGACAATCGTCATTGGACCTACACCGCCAGGCACCGGCGTTATTGCGGCGGCCTTTTCTTTTACTGTTTCAAAGTCCACATCACCGGCTAAAATCTCCTTTCCTTTAGAATTCGTTCCTATCCTGTTTACCCCAACATCAATAACAACGACCCCCTCCTTGACCATATCCTGCGTAATTGTTTTTGGCCGGCCAATGGCCGTAATCAGAATATCGGCCCGCTTTGTGTGAAAAGCCAAATCCTTTGTCATTGTATGACCAGAAATTTACAAACTCAAAAAGTAACCTGCCAACAACCTGATGTGGCGGGCAGTTAAATTTAAAACGGCTGACTGTTTGAGCATGTTAGAGAGCGTTAAGAAATAACGACGACCAAATAAAATTT
>JAYENE010000540.1:0-1667 GCA_034721935.1 Thermodesulfobacteriota bacterium | reverse complement strand
GCCATTGGTCAAAATAATACCTAAGTTGAGCGATTTATTGCGAAGATATGTGCCGAGATCTTGATGCATAAGGGTTTGCGAAAACCACAGGCATACCCGTGGATATGTCGAGGATTTTCGCGAACCCTTGATGCGCAAGAGATTGGTGCAGATCGAGTAAAAAATCGCTCAATTTAGATAATAACATCACTTGATTCCGATTGTAAAGTCTGCTTTAAATAACAGTAATAATTGTCAGAAAATTAGGAGGTCATCTTGATAAAAACAATTGAAAACAGAATAAATATTTTAAGAAAAATTCTTTCAGAAAAAAATTTTGACACATTTATGATTCTTGTGGAGGAAAATCGCCGTTATTTAAGCGGCTTTACAGGTGAAGATACAGGGTTTGACGAATCAGCGGGCGCTCTCTTTATAACAAGCACAAGACTTATCCTTGCCACTGATTCACGATACGAACTCCAGGCCAGGCAGGAAGCCGCGGGCTATGAGATAGTTTGTTATAAAAAAGGGCTTGTAAATGAGTTGTCAAATATTCTTAACGCCCTTAAAACAAAAAAACTCGGGTTTGAATCAAAACGCCTGTCTCATATGCAGTATAATAAAATCACAGAGAAGCTTTTGTCCGACGGCTTTCAGGTTCAACTCGTAGAAACAGAAGACATTGTTGAAAGTCTTCGTATAACAAAAGAGGAGGAGGAAATCAAAGACATTAAGAAGGCTCTTTTTATTGCTGAATCGGCTTTTAGAAATTTTATTGCAAACAATATTATGCTTGGCATGACAGAAAAGGAGGCTGCATGGGAAATGGAAAAAGGGATGCGGGAAACAGGGGCCGACTCAATCTCCTTTCCAATAATTGTAGCGTCAGGCCCAAACAGCGCCCTGCCCCATGCAATACCCGGAAATCGCAAAATAAATAAGGGGGAACCGATTCTCTTTGACTGGGGCGCAAGAATAAACGGCTACTGTTCCGACATATCCAGAACAGTTGTAATAGGCAAGCCTGACGAAACATTTCTAAAGGTTTATGAAACAGTGCTGAATGCACAGAACATGGCTATTGATGCCATAAGGCCGGGCATCAGCTCAAGGTCTGTTGACAAAATCGCTCGAGACTACATTGAAAAAATGGGTTTCAAGGGTAAATTCGGCCACGGCCTGGGCCATGGAACAGGGCTTGCCATACACGAATATCCGGGGCTTAATCCAATTAAAGACACAAAACTTGACAAAGGCATGGTTTTTACAATCGAACCTGGAATATATATACCCGGCTGGGGAGGTGTCAGGCTTGAAAACATGGTGGTTGTAAGGGAAAACCGGGCAGAGGCACTAAACAGTCTTGATTGCACCGCTGATAGTGCATAAAATGCACCATACATAGCTATTCAGCCACAGATTCACCCCAGTACGATCATCCTGACCTACGGGGCAGGCACAGATGAACGCAGATAGGTTTAAATACAAGTGACCGTTCACGGTTCAGAGGTTCAAAGTTCAAGGTTAAAGGGAGTATTACCAGTTTGTTAAAATTGGAAGGGTGCAATACAAAAAAGTGATAAGATATAAGACATTAAATGTGTAGCTTTTTTTGAATGTCGAATGTCGAACAGGGAATAATGAATGTCGAAGGAAGGAATTCTGCCATTTGATATAGGTTTCTT
>JAYENE010000539.1:0-7622 GCA_034721935.1 Thermodesulfobacteriota bacterium | reverse complement strand
AGAAAATATAGAGGAAATATTAACAACTCCGGGAATTGATGGGGCATTTATAGGGCCGTACGATCTTTCTGCTTCCATGGGAATTCCTGGCGACTTGAATCATGTTGACATGCAAGATGCCATGGAAAGAGTTTTGGAAAGTTGTAAAAAACATAATGTTGCGCCTGGATTGCATATAATATCCCCTCAAATTGAAGAGGTCAATAAACGATTAGAACAGGGCTACCGTCTTATAGCCTATAGTCTGGACACGGTTATGCTGACCCATATATGCAAAGATGTATCTAATATCACTCGATGGGATAGATAATCGGGCAGGTTGAACCCACAAAAGGAGATTGAAATGCGGATTGTTGCCCTGGTACCCATGAAAGAGCACAGCGAAAGAGTTCCCAATAAGAATCTGAGGATTTTTGCGGGAAAGCTTCTTTGTGAATGGGTCTTGAGGATGTTGCTGGAGTTAGATGAAATTGAGAATATCTACGTAGATACTGATAGTGAAAAAATATCTGAAATAGTTGGTTCCATCTCGGACCGTGTTCAGATAATTGAGAGGTCAGATGAACTCTGCGGCGATTTGGTGAGTATGAATCGAATACTGGAATACGATATCCAGAAGGTGGAAGCTGACGTTTATCTTCAAACACATTCCACAAACCCGTTGCTGGCTTCAGGTACAGTGAAACGCGCCCTCAAGGCTTACTTTCCGGCGGTTGAAAGTGAAAAATATGATTCACTATTTACCGTCACTCGCCATCAGACGCGTTTTTACCAATTCGATGGGAAGGCAGTTAATCATGACCCAAAAGAGTTGATTCCCACACAACATTTGTCGCCACTATTTGAAGAGAACTCTAACCTTTATATTTTCAGCAGGAAGTCTTTCAGTCAGACCAACAGCCGGTTAGGCGCCCGGCCAATGATGTTTGAGGTTAACAGGTTGGAGGCTGTTGATATTGATGAGTGGGCAGACTTCCTTCTTGCTGAGGCTATAGAAAGCAGCGGAATGCTCAAAAATATTCATTTTTAGCTTAATGGAGGTAAGGTAATGACATTAGATTTTGATGAAATATTTCAGCAGGCATTCGCAGATCCTAAAAATGGCAACTTGCAAGAGACGACTGAAGTTTACCAAAAGGCTTCTATCCAGAACCGATTTTTCCAAGCGTCTTTCACCTGCTGGGGCTGATGGAATTTGAAGGAAAAGACTAAGAATCAGCAATACCATTTGTGGAGAAATCGCTCGAATTAGTGCCAAATGAACTGCAATGGCTTCTTAATTACGGGAAGATTATGTCAACGGTGGGCAGGAATGAATTATCCATATCAATCTACCAAAAAGCATTATCAATAGACCCTGATTGTGTTGTTGCAAAGATCGCTTTAGGTGATCATTATCATTAAGTAGGGAATTTTACCGAGGCGTTGAAGATATATTACAATTTACTGTGTAAAAATCCGAATGACGTTACAGTGAAAATCAAATATGAAAGTACCTTGAAAGCAATGGAGAAGAGGGGGCAGTACCTTATGAACACAAATACAGGGATTGAGAACTGTTCCGTTAATAAATCGACGGATCGTGTGTTGTCTTTGAAACAGGAGAAACCTCCAGCAGACAAGAAAACGATGAAGCTCCAGGTTCAGCAATATAGAAAGGAGATCGGATGAGTCAGCGACCCGACGGAAAACTGGACCCTGTCGCAGAGATGGGGGTCATGGCCGATGCTATGTACCGTATGGGGTACCAGGAATCTGCCCGCGCCTATGTGATACAGGGACTAAATGCCATGTTAGGCGGCGATAACGCAGGTTTTGTGCCCAAAAAACTTCTTCAGGCCTGGCAGGCATCCAACATTGGAGCGATGTTTGTTCGAATGTGGCTGAAGCTTTTTATGCGCAGCCTGTTTTATGCTACCTGGAAAGATGCCGAAACAGCTCTAAAATATTGGATCAGTCAAGAGCCACAAAACGCCGAGGCATTTATTCGATTCGGTTTACTCCAGGCGCTGCATGGCTCCAGAGAGGGGCAAACGATGAGGGCAGATGCGCTCGATGCGTTATTATCCGCAGATGGCATGCTCCGTAATGAACGTTCCGCCGCCGCTTTGCTCCTGGCAAAAAACAACTTCTTGAAGGAGCTGGTTGTCCCCTATGACAATGCGCATATATGGGTTTATCCTGATATCAAGAATCTGACCACCTATGTGCTTCTGGAACAAAGCGACTGGTTCGAAGACGAGATAGCGCTGTTTCGTGAAATGGTACGCCCCGGTGACCGAATCCTGGATTTGGGCGCCAACGTCGGCGTATATTCCATAAGCGCTGCCCTAAGAACCGGCAGTGAGGGACGGGTGATTTCGGTTGAACCGTGCAGTGAGACCTTAAAACTTTTGGATCGGTCTGCAGCCGCATTTGACAACATGATGGTTATGAATATCGCCGTTGGTGAAAAAAGTGGTCGTGGATACCTTGAACTCGATTCAGCCCCGGAGTTTAATAAGGTTCGGGCAGGAGAGGGACATGGACAAGCAGTGAATATCACATCTGTGGACGAACTGGCAGAGAGAGTAGGCATTGATCGTTTCGATTTAATCAAGATAGACGTAGAAGGATACGAAATCCCGGTCCTACGCGGCGCTAAGAAAATTATTAAAGAAGGCAATCCCATTATCTTCTATGAAGTAACGGATGGTTCGGGCGTAAACATGAAACTGGTCGATGCCTTCCGGGATCTGGGTTACAATTCCTACTGGTTCTGTGCCCCTTGTAGAACATTGATGCAAGCCCACAGGGGGCATAGCCTTAATGAGACAGCGCTGAATATGATTGCTGCCCGCCCGGAATCGTTAAGCCGATTCAAAGGGCTGGTGGATATCGAATAGGCTGATTGAATTTTTGATATCATAATTTCAATGGATTTAGGCCTTAGCTTAAAATAGGGAGTTATAATGCTTGAAAGCATTTTAAGGGAAGCAGGATACGATTTGTCGTTTACTATCCTTGAGATCGGAGCCCTCCCAATGGGTGAAGAACCTTTTCATAAGCTTTTAAAAGAGTATCCCTCTTCCCGGATACTTGCATTTGAAGTGGATCCGGTTCTCTGTGCGGAATTGAACGGAAAGGCAACCCGAGGTATTCATTTCTATCCGTACGCCCTCGGAAAAACCGAAGAAGAAAAAACCTTTTACGACACCAGACATCCTATGTGCTCATCGCTCTATAAACCGAATGAAGCATTAATTGATATGTTTCAAAATTTAGAGGTGGCCAAGTTGAAACAAACCTTCTCTGTGCAAACAGTCAGCATGGACCATTTTGCAGATATTAACAAAATCGGTCCGGTAGATTTCATAAAGATCGATATCCAGGGAGCAGAATTGGACGTGTTTGAGGGAGGCAAGAAAGTATTAAAGGATGTGCTTGTAATCGTTTCAGAAGTTGAGTTTGTTCCGATTTATGAAAAACAGTCTCTTTTTGGAGATGTTTCAGCATTTCTTTGGGACCATGGTCTAATCTTTCATAAATTCCTCGGCCTCGCAGGACGGAGCGTGAAGCCTATAGTATTCAAAAATAATCTCAATTATCCAAGCCAGCACCTCTGGTCAGATGCTGTATTTATCCGGGATTTTTTGAAACCGGATCTCTTGGATGATTTACAATTACTTAAAACGGCAATTCTTATGAACTGTCCCCTACAATAATCAACCAATCACAAAACGTAGGGGATGATGGTAAAGTAAACGTAATTCTAATGGCTTGTCAGTATTTTGAAAGGCCTACCCCAGCAAAGGGCTTGGCGGGAATCCGGAAAAATGAGAAAGCTCTCAACATGTAAATACAGCATAACCTATGATTGGGATCTTTTCTCGGCAACTTTTTTCTTATAGTCTTTCCACAAAGTAGGAAGAACAAAGATAGAAGCTACAATAAAAATACCAATAAGAAGTATTAAAATGTTAGTCGTCATTTTCCTTATCACCACCTTTTAAAAGAAAAAAACCATAAGCATAAAGACAAAAATAGATAATTATGCCTGCGATAAACAATACAACATTAAAAGGTTCATCAGAAATGAATTGACCGATGATAAAACCTGCAATTATTATGTTTGCAGTGTTGGCTAATTTATCTGCCAACCATTTACGTTGGTTACCATTCATAATCGTGTTAAATTGTAAAAAGAATGAGTATTAAAGTCAAGCTAAAATTAACCCTTGCCTCAGCCTTCGCTTGGTAAACTACAAGGATCGACCGATCGTAAAGACGTAGGGCAGATGGCGGGCAAGTCGAACCCGGAAAGAATCGGGTCGGATAAATTCGACCCCTACGATTTTCAGGAAAGAGGGATATGTCAAAAAAGAAAAAAAAACATCTCAATAAAAAGACAACGGCTGCCGGAAAACGAAAGGCGCCCGGTAAAACAAAGACCGGAAGGGTTTCAGACATCATTTCATCTGCTTTAGCTTTATATGAACAGGGAAATGTCCGTGGAGCTAAAAGGGCGTTTCTCAGTATATTAAGAAAGGATGCTCTTAACACAGATGCCTTATATAACCTGGGGATAATAGCAAAAGATCATGAAAATTACGATGAGGCCATAGATTATTATGAAAGGGTAATTTCGATAGATCCCGCTTATGTAAACGCCTGTTTTGGACTTGGGGGCATATTTATCGACCAAAAAAGATATGATGAAGCCCATGAAAGGTTTCAGAAGGTTGTATCCCTGTCTCCGGATTATACCAACGCCTGGTATAACCTTGGAATCATAGCGGCTGCACGGGGCAGGCGTGATGAGGCAATCAGATATTATCAAAAGGCGCTGTCCATAGATCCAACCTTTGTAAATGCCTGTTATAATATTGGCCTTATGCTGCTTGAGCAAAAAAAATATGACGAAGCGATTGAATATTCTCAAAAGGTAATTTCCTTAGATCCGGAGTATGTTGACGCATTGTTCAATATAGGATCTGCAATGCAAAGCACAAACAATTATCCCGGTGCCATCGAGTATTATGAAAAGGCCCTGGCAATTAACCCCGATTATTATCTTGTCCATAACAACCTGGGCATCATTCATCAGGCACAGTATAATTTTGATAAAGCGATTGAGCATTACGAAAGAGCCATATCTATCCAGCCAGAGACCGCCGATGCCTATATGAATATGGGAAATGTATTTCGAAACAGGGGAGATGTCCAAAAGACTATTGAATATTATAAAAAAGCTATTTCCTTCAAACCGAGTCTGGTAGCGCTGAATAATCTCTGCGGGTATCAAAAAGAGCTATGCAATTATGAGGAAGTGCGCGATCTTTCGGAAAAGATCCTTGAATATAATGATCTGGATAAGTCTGACCTGGCGGGCATTCATGACACATATATCCAGACGTGTGAATGGGAGAAGGCAAGCGGCACAATCGAAAGGTTCAGAGATGCTGAAATGGATCCGGAAGCCAGAGATGTTCTTGCAGGCAGCTTTATGGAGTTTTGTGCTATAACCGACTTGAGCCTGGACGAGATATCTGAGCAGCACAAAAAATGGGGGGAGTTGACGGAGCGGGAGGCAGAGCCTTTTGAGCATGATAAAAGAGAATCGATCGGCGCAGAGAGAAGGAAGTTGAGAATTGGCTATTCATCGCCTGATTTGAGACAACATTCCGTTGGATACCTTATTAAGGATATTATTACGAACCATAATCATAAAGAGTTTGAGGTCGTTTGCTATGCGAATTTTTTTGAAAAGGAAAAAGATGTATTTACTCAGGAGATGATAAACAGCGGCGCTGTGTTTAAATATGTAAAGGATTTATCAGACAGAGCAGTGGCTGAAGAAATATACAAGGACAAAATAGATATACTGATTGACCTGGCAGGTCATACGGCCGGGCACAGGTTAAGGGCCTTTGCCTGTAAGCCTGCTCCAATACAGATAACCTACCTGGGGTATCCAAACACAACGGGTCTTTCCCGCATGGATTACAGGTTCACCGACCGCTGTGCAGAATCAGGCAGGGAGAATGATTATCGATATTCAGAAAAATTGATAAGGCTTACAAATTGCTTTTTAAGTTTCAATGGTTTTGGAGATGTTGTTCCGGCCCAGATCAAGGGTCATAGAAAGGGGGGTATAATCTTTGGCTGTTTCAATAATATTCAAAAGCTTACGCCAAAGGCAGTGGAATTGTGGGCTGAAATTTTGAAACAGGTCGATGGCAGCAGTTTGCATCTCAAGGCAAAACAGCTTAACACCAAGTTTGTTTGGGACAATATAACAAGAGAATTCGCAAAACATGGAATACCGCCGGACAGGCTCAAATGTCTGGGTTATACAGCAACAAGAGAAGAGCATCTGAAGCTTTACAACAGTATAGATATTTCACTTGATACGTTTCCTTACAATGGCACAGTCACCACACTTGAAGCATTATGGATGAATATGCCGGTTATCACATTAGTTGGTGAAAGTCATGCTCAGAGGGTCAGTTATTCCATCCTGAAGAATCTTAATCTGGACCAGTTGGTTGCGTTTACAGAAGAGGAATATGTTTCAAAATCCATAGAACTGGCTGAGAATCCTGAAATAATCAGGGAATTGAAGACAAAGATGAGGAAGAATCTTCTGGCATCATCAATCTGCAATCCAAAGGTTATTACACGGGAGATGGAGCTTAATTTCAAGAGGATATGGATGGAGTATCAGGGTTCAGGGTTCAGGGTTCAGGGTTCAGGGTTCAGGGGAGAGGATAGAGGTCAGAGGGCGGGGGTCGGGGGTTACCACGGTGAAATGCGCTCCGCTGTCATAAACGAATTTCACAGGGCAGGGAGGTCAGGAGGCAGCAGGGAGGAAAGAGAAGATACGATGGGAAATGACATCACTGCGGCGAGCAAGTTGCGGATGGCTATGGTTAAACTTGAAAAGGGAGAGTACGGGCAGGCTGTTGAGATCAGCTCTTCATTGCTCGGCGAGGATGGGATTTCACCTCTCGCTTTTTATGTTCTCGGAGTTTCCCGTCACAGACTGGGTGAGGATGAAGGGGCTATAGAGGCTTTAAAAAAATCTTTAAGCCTGAACAGCAGGAATCCCGGCGTCTGGAAAGCGCTGAGAGAGGTTTATCTGTCAAAGGGAGAGATAGATGAGGCGAATGCCTGTCTTGAGAGGATCTCAGCGTCCCACAACATGTGAGATTACACCATGCAAACAGATTATTGGATAGAAAATACAGGTATATGCAGGAAAAATCACCCATATCTTGATATTAACTTTACGGATGTTGAAAATGTCAGAGTCAATCCAATTTTTTTGAAGAACGGCTTTTCGACTTTCAAATATGACATCGGCGCAGAAAAAGCAAAATATTTCCACAGCAGTTACGATCCGGTATCGGAGGCGGTAAAATGGGCAGAGGAATCAAGTTTTGACGGTGATTCCATTATCGTAGTATTAGGGGCGGGCTTTTTTTATCATATCTCTGAGCTGATAAAAAGAATCCCTGATGATCGGGTTATAATACTCATGGAAAGGGATGAAGAAATCTTCCGCGCAGCGCTGAAAACAGTTGATCTAAAGGATATTCTGAGTCGTGATAATCTATACCTGTTTGTCGGTCGTGAGCCGG
>JAYENE010000538.1:0-1671 GCA_034721935.1 Thermodesulfobacteriota bacterium | reverse complement strand
ATTATACATAAATAATAATTTGCTATTTATTTAATGTCAACAATATATCTTTTCAGAGGAGCTGATCAATTCTCAAAACCATGAAAAAGCTCCCCGAATTCTAAAAAAGGTACAAATACATTTTATGGACCGCTCTTTGTTTTTAATTTTCAATCATGAGATTACATCAAGGCAAAAAGAGGATGCACATCTCTATCTCGGTGTCGAGCAGATAACCGACCTGCCTCAGGATCTCAAAAAACTGTGGCGGCAGGTTCCACCGGTTTTAAGCGCAATAAGCAATTACCTGGAGCCGGTTAAAACCTGGCTTAAATCGCAGGCTGCAAAAGATGACTATGTGCTTATCCAGGGAGATTTCGGCGCTTGTTACATTATGAATCGGGATTAGGGGACGTAGCTCAGTTTATAAGTTTATATTGTCAAGAAGAAAATCCACGAGGATATTCATTGAAAAATAAGTAACCTGTTCGATCAAAGGATTGGCTGATAGTAGCGTGTTATATGTGCCAGTTGGTATCTGGCTGATTTAAATAAAGCACAAGGCAAGCAGGAATTGTTTACTCATCAATCGCCTCAAAAACTCAGGATTCTTTGCGAGCATGCCCTGATTGAGAGCATTATTTCTTTTTATCGAGTATTTCGTGGAGAACTTTAATCTTTTTGTATTGCACAACCATACAATTGTATGATATAGGCATACATTATGAATGTTTTAGCGGAAATATTATCATCTAAGATTCGGGCAGAGATATTTCGCCTGCTCTTCGGAACAAGCGCCGAAGAGTTGCACATGCGTGAGATTGAAAGGCGTTCGGGATATGCCATAGGGACGATACAAACAGAACTGAAAAAACTGCTGCGCCTGGACCTGGTTAAGAAACGAAAAGATGGGAACCGTCTTTACTATCGAGCCAATAAAGAACATCCCCTTTATCCTGATATTCGGAGTCTTGCCCTGAAAACAATCGGTTTAGTGGATATTCTAAAAAATGCATTAAGACAGGATTCAGATATCAGCATAGCTTTTGTATTCGGATCCATTGCCCTCCATGAAGAAACGGCCGGAAGCGATGTCGATCTAATGGTCATTGGAAAACTGGGGTTGAGGAAATTAACCGGTATGTTATCAGGAGTGTCAGAGCATATCGGCAGAGAAATTAATCCACATGTTTTAAGTGTAAATGAATTTGTCAAACGAAAAACAAACAGGGAACACTTCATCACCCAGGTACTTGAAGCGCCCAAGATCTTTATCATAGGAAATGAAAATGAGTTTGAATCAATGGGTTGATAATGGATATCGGGATTAAGGGACGTAGCTCAGTTTATAAGTTTATGTTGTCAAGAAGGAAGCACACGGAAATATTTATTGAAAAATAAGTAACCCGTTCGAGCAAAGGATTGGCTGATAGGGGCGTGTTATATGTGCCAGTTGGTATCTGGACGATTTAAATAAAGCACAAGGCAAGCAGGAATTGTTCGATTTTATATGAAAAACTATTGGAACTACCGAAAAGGGGGTAATAGTTTGCGATTACATAATTTTAACACCAAAGGAACGTCAGGTATTTTCAAAATAACCCGTCGGGCTGTCTCATGTTTCATTCTGCTCCTTTTCTTATCGGCGCTGATCCATACCACGTCTTCTTTTGCCGGTCAGGAAGAGTTCTC
>JAYENE010000537.1:0-7630 GCA_034721935.1 Thermodesulfobacteriota bacterium | reverse complement strand
CTTGCGCATCAAGGATTCGCGAAAATCCTCGACATATCCACGGGTATGCCTGTGGTTTTCGCAAACCCTTATGCATCAAGATCTCGGCACATATCTTCGCAATAAATCGCTCAACTTAGGTTAAAGTAAAAACAATATATCTTTTACAGGCGATCATTTGTTACCCTCCCATATGCATTCCCACGCAGAAGCGTGGGAACGAGTCGTTCGGCCTGTTCGGGGAACAGGCCCTACTCTGTTTTTCATTCGATGCTGGACGTTCGACCTGCCCGCAATGCCTTTGATCTCGGCAGAATATTCTGGTATCGTTTGTAATGCATGGCAGGCGGGTGTTCGAGGTTCATCTTTTAATCCCTCAATCCCTTCCTAACAGCCTATCAGCCTTCAGCCTAATAAGCTAATCCCTAAACCCATAAAAGGGTAATGATTCCTGCAAGGATAAAATGGGTTTCGACCAGAAATTCAAGCCTGATGCCGGGCAGCATATAACCTCGTTCATAAGATGAAAAAACTAAAAACATGGAAATTGGGCACATAGCGATAATAAAGCCAAGGCTGGAAATAATATGAAATGCGCTTGATAGAACTAAAAGAACTATAATAAAAATCAGCATACCTTTTAACAGGCGAAACGAACCCTTTTCCCCCAACAAAATCGGGATTGTCTCCTTGCCCACAATTCTGTCTCCCTGCATGTCAAGAATATCGAAAAATGCGGTTCTTGCGAATACAATACATGTTGACCATATAAATACCAATGCTGAACCTGCATCTATTTTCCCGGATACAGACAAAAACGGAAACAGGGATGTAACGAGTCCCCATGCCAGAGCAATAAGAATGGTCTTTGAACCCGGGATATCCCTTATTCTTCTGTACCTCACACTCGTAAAACAATCGGGTATGAGCCTTAAATTATAAGAAAGCCCCATTATACTCATTGCAAGAAGGAATAAAAAAGGCACCAATCCCATGGTATAGGCTGTAATCAGTCCCACGCCGCCGGCAGCCAAAGACAAAATCGCAAGAAATAGTTTGTTTTTACTATAAAAGTCAGCTCTGGCCGGATCATTGTAAAGGTCTGCCTTGTTTCCCGTCAGGTTGTTTAATATATGCATTGACTGAACATACAATATCGATATAAAAACATGCGGGAAGAATATACCAATCCCCTGAAGTTTGGCGCAGGCATAGCACAAACACCCTGCGCCAAGGGATACATAGATATTTGTCAAAAGAAGCAGACGCTGAAAAGAAAAAAAGATTCCGCGCCAGACCTGCTCCTTTTTAAACGGCAATGCCTCAAGGGCTCTGTAAACCCTTTTGATGATCCAGTTGGGCGTGGAAGCCCCGGCTGTTATGCCTATAGATTGGGCTGATGCCAGGCTCTTCAGGTCAAGTTCCGTTTCTGATTCAATATGATATGCTGGTTTACCTGATTGATTTGCAATCTCGGCAAGCCTTTTCGTGTTCCCGCTGCTACGGCCCCCAACCACTATTATCGCATCCACAAATTCCGCCATATGCTTAACTTCAGCCTGCCGCTTTGATGTTGAATCACAAATTGTATCAAAAATCTTATAAAGGGGAAACTTAGCGGCCGCCCATTTTTTAACCTCTTCAAAAAGAAGAGTGTTCTGAGTCGTCTGAGCTACGATAATAGCCTTGTCAAATGCTGGAAGAGAATCAAGCTCTTTAATACTATCAACCACATATCCGTTCCCCATTGCATAACCAAGCAGCCCGATAACCTCCGGATGATCCTGGTCTCCGATAATGATCGATGAATAGCCTGATTCTGCATGTTTATGAATTATGTTCTGTACTTTTATAACACGAGGACATGTGGCATCAATGACATTAAAACCGGCTTTTTCAAGGCTCTCTTTTGTTTGAGGCGGGACTCCATGAGCCCTTATAATGACAGTGCCGGTTCCATGTTCCGGAATATGATCTAATATGGATATTCCTTTTCCCCTTAAAAGAGTCAGAACATGGGGATTGTGGATAAGAGGACCGTAAGTGTAAATAGGTTCTTTATGTTTGCCGGGCGCATTCAGAGCTATTTCAACCGCCCTGCGAACGCCCATACAAAAGCCTGCGGTCTTAGCGATTAATATTTTCACTTATTCTTTCAGGAAAACCTTATGATCTACAAGAGACAGGGAATGTATGCGAGCCTTCAAGAATTTCTGTTCTCCGAATATGCTGGTCAATTTGAGGCCATCATCCTCTGGTTCGACTGTATCAACAGCCTCCATAATCATCTTTTCCTCTTCCCCTTTAATCAGATAAGCATTTGCTTCACACATGGCATTTATTCCTTATTTTCTAATCAATTATCCAAAAAATGTTTTAAATTTTTCTGTATAAGCGCATCAATAAGACGCGGAAGCGGAACCAAAGATATTCCCACAATTTCAATATTTTCCTGGGAAAGAGGAATAATCATTTTTTTTGCCGGGCTGCTTGCCACTGCCTCGGCAATCCTTGGTGTAACCTCCCCCATCATGGCATGAACAATAATTATACCTACAGGACAAACAATAACATCTACCTGTTTTACTGTCTGAACAATAGCATTTTCTCCGGAAGCACCTCTATTTGCTTTTGCCTTCAACATCTGAGCCGTTGCAATTGCATTTGTTCCCAATGCGACAATCTCAACAGTCTCTTTAAGCAACTCCTTGAGCCTTTTAATGATAGCGCTTCCTATGCCGCCGCCCTGTCCGTCAATTACACATATTCGTTTCATATTAACTCTTGTAACCGTTCACGGTTGTCGGTTCACAGTTCACAGTTTTTTTCAATGAACCATGCAACGATTTCAGAAAATATATTGCCTGGTTCCCATGCTCCTGCGTGGGAACCCTTGCGGTATGCATTCCCACGCGGGAGCATGGGAACGAGAAATCTGACATCTGACATCTGACTTCCGACCTCTAACCTCTAAAGCTTACTTATTTTGACTCTACTCCGCCGCTTTTTTTTTGACAAGCGTCTTCTCGGCCCTTTCTTCCTGGTTGTCGGAATCCAGCCCCCTTTATCTTCCATGCCAGATGCATTGGTGTCAATGTATACAGCCATTGTTACCTTTCCTTCAAATTCCGGCGAACTTATAGTGGCAGCGCCCTGAGATTCAGCATAATTTACAATATCCAGATCAGAGCTGACAATTAAAGCCTTTTCTCTTTCCGTTGCCGCCATCCTTTTAATCACTGTATCGGCTAACTCTCCTTTACGGGAAAACAATATTTTGACTCCATTTAGTTTTTCTACGCGCGATGAAAAGGAAGGTGCATTTGTCCCGTCAAAAACAACTGTTATTTTGTGCTTTTTTATTTTTCTGTATTCGGCAAGAGTGTCAAGCAAAGCCTCTCTGCCTGACTGTATATCCCTGCGGTCAATAACACTTAGGCTGTCTGACTGTCGAATAAGATTATAACCATCTATAATAATATGAATGGACATATATCAAATCTCGTTAATGGTTTACAGTTCACAGTTCACGGTTATCACAACTGATGAACTCGTAATTCATCAGGTGTTAAGGACGAGACCTTTGCAAAACGTCCCCTTTTACTTAATTGCCTCGTTCCCATGCTCCAGCGTGGGAACCCATATGGTATGCATTACCACGCTGGAGCATGGGAACGAGAAATAACCTCTGAACCTTTGAACTCTGAACCTTTGAACTCTGAACCGCTCAACCCAGGTTACATCTGCTTTAAAATACCAATCAGGCGGTCGAGATCATCGTTTGTGTAAAAATCGATTACAACCTTCCCCTTTTGCCCGTGTTTCTTGATCTGCACCTTAGCGCCCAAACAGCGCGAAAAATCCTCAGCAAGATCTTTAAAGTATATTTCTTCCGAATTTGGCTTGGACTTTTTTGGTTTTATCTTTTCCGCTTTTAATCGTTTAATCAGGGTTTCGGTTTCCCTGACCGACAAGCCTTTTGAAACAATGGCCCGCCATGCTGCCCTTTGCTGCGCCGATGTTTCGGCGCCAAGCAAAGCTCTTGCATGTCCCATGGTCAGACTATTATCCATTATGCTGGATTTAATTTCTTCAGGCAACTGCCTTAACCTCAAACAATTAGCTATAGTCGATCTGCTTTTCCCTACACGCAGCGCAACCTGATCCTGCGTAAAATTGAATTCAATCATGAGACGATGATATGCCTCGGCCTCTTCCATGGCATTTAAGTCCTCACGCTGAATATTTTCAACAATGGAAATCTCCAGCATATTTTCATCTGAGGTATCCTTTATAATAACCGGCGCCTTATCAAGCCCGGCCATTTTAGCGGCCCGGAGTCGTCTTTCACCGGCTATAAGCTCATAACCGCTTGCGTCCTTTCTGACCAAAAGAGGCTGAATCATTCCCTGCTCTTTGATTGAGCGGCTCAATTCGTCCAGCTCATCTTTGGAAAACCGCCGGCGTGGCTGATACCGGTTTGAACGAATTAGTCCTACATCACATAGAAAATACTCATTTGAACTATTCTCAATAGGAGCAGCATCTGGAAGAAAGGAGTCAAGGCCTCTTCCCAAAGCCGGTTTCCTGCGCTTTTTTAGATTCAAACCAACCTCTTTTTTTATTTTTGTCTTTCGCATTGACCGCCCATTATCTCCTTTGCCAGATTAAAGTAGTTTTGCGCGCCTGTTGAAAAAGCATCATAAAGCAATATAGGCCTGCCAAAACTTGGAGCCTCCCCCAAACGCACGTTTCTGTAGATAATAGTCTTAAATACCAGATTTTTAAAATATTTTTCCGCATCTTCAGCAACCTGCTGTGACAAATTGGTTCTCTTGTCAAACATGGTTAGAAGTATACCGACAATTTTAAGGTTTGAATTAAGGCTATGCTTGACGCGTCGCACTGTTTGTAAAAGCTGCCCAAGCCCTTCCAATGCATAAAATTCGCACTGAAGCGGAATCAGCATATAGTCGGCAGCCGTCAGAGCGTTGAGTGTCAGAAGGCTTAAAGATGGCGGGGCGTCTATAATGATATATTCAAACGAATCAACAAGCTGGGCAAGAAGATTCTTTAAAGCCATTTCACGCTTGGGCTCGGACATCATTTCAACTTCAAACCCTATCAGCTCTACACGTGAAGGAATAACCTTTAAGGAATCTATTTCGCTATCTACGACAAGGCTCTTTGCGTTGGCTTTGCCGATCAAACCATGATACAAGGTTTTATCAAGAGAGTCTTTATCCAGCCCGATTCCTGTTGTAGCATTACCCTGGGGATCACAATCAACTAAAAGGGTCCTCTTTTCCGAAACAGCCAGGGCTGCCGACAGATTGATTGCCGTGGTAGTCTTGCCAACGCCGCCTTTCTGGTTGGCTATACATATAATATGTGCCATAATAAATATATATAAAGTTCAAAGGTTCAGGGTTCAGGGTTCAACAGTTCAAGGTTCAGGGTTCAACAGTTCAGGGTTCAACAGTTCAAGGTTCAGGGTTAAAGATGATTCTATCAACTCTTTTGGACCTAATTTTAAATAAATAACATAAAACTTGATATTTGCAAACAATATAAGGATGATGGCGTCGTAAAAAGTATAATTCATAACGAGTTAAGTGTTAGGTGTTATGTAAAAGCAATTTGCTGTTTTATCAAGGTCTTAGCACTTAACACTTAACAGCTACCAACATAAAGTGGGACACTTTTCGCCATTTTGTCCCCTATAGCAATTTCACAATCAATCAGTAGGGGCGGGTTTCAAACCCGCCCCTACTGATTGATTTGGTTTTGGCCGGCGGGTTTCAAACCTGCCCCTACGATGGATTTGGTTTTGGCCGGCGGGTTTCAAACCTGCCCCTACGATGGATTTGGTTTTGGCCGGGGGGTTTCAAACCTGCCCCTACGATGATTGAATTTGCATGCTGTCCCGGCTTACGTTGATAGCAACACCTAACACCTAACACTTAACACTTAACACGTTAATTAAGCCTTGAAACTTATTACAAGAAAATACATTGTGATTATAATATTGATTGCCGGCATGCTTATTCCAAACCAGGCTTTCAGCATCACAGTCAAGCAGGAAGAGGAACTGTCGCATGAATTCATGAAATATATCTTAAAACATGCTGAACTTATAGAAGATCCACTCATTGTCAACTATGTGAATAATGTAGGCCAAAGGATTGTCTCCGTGGTTCCTCCACAGCCCTTTACATATCATTTTTATATAATAAAGAATGATGTTTATAATGCCTTTGCCAGTCCTGCGGGCCACATTTTTATTAACAGCGGTTTATTCGAAGCAATGGATAACGAAGAAGAGCTGGCCGGTATATTAGGCCATGAAATCGCTCATGTGGTATGCCGGCATATTTCCCAGAAAATAGAAAGATCAAAAAAAATTGGTTTGGCTACGCTTGCCGGCATTGCGGCGGGAATATTTCTTGGAACCGGTGGCGCAGCAGCGGGGGCAGGCGCAATAACCATCGGTTCAATGGCAGCCGGTCAATCTATTGCGCTTGCTTACAGCCGCGAAGATGAAATGCAGGCAGATCAGTTAGGACTCAAGTATCTTACAAACGCGGGATACAGAGGCTTTGGTCTGTTATCAGCTCTAAAAAAGATCCGGACCAGACAGTGGTTTGGTTCAAAACAGATCCCCACCTATCTCACCACACATCCGGCAGTTGAGGATCGCATTGTCTATATCAGCTCGTGGCTTGAAAACAATACAAAACCAAAAACCCGGACATCAGCTAAAGCCCGTTATGATTTTGCAATAGCCCATACAAAACTAATTGCCATGTATGGAGATGAACGCACGGCTTTAAGGAAATTTCAGATATATATAGACAAACATCCTGAAAACCATATAGCGCATTACGGGTACGCTCTGATCCTGGCGAGAACAGGCAACAGAAAAGATGCAATAGCTCATCTTAAAACAGCATTAGAAAAAAAGGCGTTTGATCTGAATATCTTAAGAGATTTGGGCAGAATCTATTTTTTAGACGGTCTGTATCCGGAAGCTCTAAATTCTCTTAAAGGCGCAGCCGGCATAGCGCCGGACGACCCGGAAACCCTTTTTTTTATTGGGCGCACTCAATTAGAGCTTGGAAAGCTTAATGAGGCTGTATCCACATTTGAGAAACTAATCGCAAAAAATCCTGATTATACCCAGGCTTTATATTTTCTTGGCAATGTGTACGGCAAATTGGAAAAGCTTGAAGAGGCACATTATTTTCTCGGGATTTATTATAAAAACAAAGAAGATTATAAAAATGCACTGTTTCACTTAAACAGGGCATTAAAGAAAACAGTTGATCCAGACAAAAAAAGCAAAATAAAAGAGCTATTAAAAGAGATCCGCAAAAGCTCTATGGAATTGAGGGATTAGAGAGGCCAGAAGTCGGAAGTCAGAGGTCAGAGGCCAGAGGTCAGAAGTCAGAAGTCAGAGGGCAGAAGTCGGAGGGCAGAAAGGCAAGCGGTGAAATTATTAGGAAAGTATTTCAAGAATAGTCAATCAAAAATTTACAAACTCATAATCTGGTCAACCTGAGGCAGCGGACAATTAAATTTAAGAACGGCTGAAACTCGCACATAAGTGAGCGTAAAGAAATAACTTAGAGCAATCCTTTTATAAAAAGCT
>JAYENE010000536.1:0-1677 GCA_034721935.1 Thermodesulfobacteriota bacterium | reverse complement strand
TCATCCGCCCCAGACGTTTTGGCAAGAGCCTTGTTCTTTCAATGCTGGAAAATTATTATGATGTGGCAAAAAAGGACGAGTTCGAGTCAATTTTTGGAAATTTAAAAATCGGAAAGAATCCTACAGAGTCGCGCAATTCATATTTTATCCTGAAACTGGATTTTTCCTGCGTTGATCCCACCGGTAGCGCTGAAGATGTAAAAAAGGCTCTATTTAATCATATTAATGGCTGTATTATTGAATTTTATAAGTTTTATAATTATAAGGGATTTGAATTGTCTGCGATTGAAATTGATCGTGAAGACGCCCTTTTTTCGATGAAATCTCTTATTGCCGCAACCCGCATGACCCCATACCCTGTTTACCTTCTCATAGACGAATATGACAATTTTGCAAACACAGTAATGATGGGCGTGCAGAGCGCCGGAAAGAGATATGAAGCTCTTGTGCATGACGAAGGTCCCTTAAGAACTTTTTTCAAGGCTGTAAAAGCCTCAACTTCAGGTTCTATGTTTGATCGCGTGTTTATAACAGGGGTTTCACCTGTTGTTATGAGCGATATTACAAGCGGATATAATATTGCAAAAAACATCTATTTTGAGCCAAAATTCAACAATTTATGTGGTTTTAGAGAAAACGAAGTAGGCCAGGTAATTGAAGCGATAGTGGCTGAATGCAACTTTGGCACTGAAAAAACAGATGAAGCTCTTTGCTTAATGAAAACATATTACAATGGATATCTTTTTGCATTTGGCCTGGATGAATATATTTATAATCCCACATTATGTCTTTATTTTTTTGAGCAGTTCCAGGAAATGTGCGAATATCCAAGAAAAATGCTGGATTCAAACCTTGCAGCAGACGAATCAAAACTTGAGTATATTGCCCAGATTCCACGTGGAAGAGATATTTTAATGAATCTCGTGCAAAAAGATCAAGAAGTTGCCATATCCGACATTGAAGATCGTTTTGGCATTAAAGATATGCTGACGGACAAATCTAAGGACAATACGTTTCTGGTCTCTTTTCTCTACTATTTTGGAGTGCTGACCATTGCAGGCGAGACAGAAGAACTGCAGGTGGTCTTGAAAGTTCCCAACCTGGTTATGAAAAGCCTTTATGTAGAGCGGATTCAAAAGATGCTTCTGCCGGAACCAGAAGACAGAGATGATGGCAGGGAAGCTGCAAAACTGGTTTATCAAAAAGGAGAGATGTCTCCTTTGTGCAGGTTCATGGAGGAGAGATATTTTAAGGTTTTTCATAACAGGGATTACAGATGGGCAAATGAACTGACATTAAAGACCGCTTTTCTGACCCTGCTTTATAATGACATTATTTATATTATGGATTCTGAAACTGAGATTGACCGCCGATATGCCGATCTAACCATGATCATTAGGCCGGATAAGAGATATGGCAAAATATCTGATGTTTTGATTGAGTTTAAATTTGTAAAGCTCAAGGACGCTGGAATGAGCGCTGACCAGGCAGTGGGACTTACTGATGATGAGCTTCGCCTGATTCCTGAGATTGCAAAACAGATAAAAGATGGTGAAAAACAGGCGCAAAAGTACGGGAAAAAACTTGAACAAAAATATGGCAATCTAAGATTACAGAAATTCGTGGTGGTGGCTCTGGGGTTTGAAAGAGTATGTTTTAGAAAGATTTAGGTTTAAG
>JAYENE010000535.1:0-7645 GCA_034721935.1 Thermodesulfobacteriota bacterium | reverse complement strand
TTGAGGCGCTCGGCTGACAAGGCGCGAAAAAGCATGAATATCAAGCATATTCAGAATTTTCGCAACGCAGTCAGGCGGGATGCATCGGCGCCTGAAATGTGAAGTTATTTTTTGCCGAGCCCTTAGCTATTAGCTGTTGGCAGTTAGCATTGAAAAGGGGTGGAATGAGAGATTTTAGAGAACTTAATCAACAGGTTAACGAGATAAAGAGGATGTTGAACAGTTTTATCCAAAAGCTAACCGCTAATTGCTAAAAGCTAACCGCACAGGTCAAAATAGTTATGAAAGAAAAAGATATCCGGTTATACGAATATTATCTGAAGCCCGGATATATATTCTTGAATACTGAACCTTCTATAATATCCACAGTCGTAGCTTCTTGTGTGGCGGTATCTTTATGGGACTGCAGGAAAAAATATGGTGGCATGGCGCATTATTTATACCCTTTCACAGACAGCGGGGATAAGACAACAGCCCGATACGGGAATGTATCGATCAGCTATTTAATAAGGATGTTTTTAAAGGAGGGGACAAATAAGAAAAATATTAAAGCCCAGATATTTGGCGGGGCATCATTGCAACAATCAACTGAAAGCAGGGAAGTGGCAAAAGAAAATGTCAGGATTGCCAGAAGCGTTTTGAAAGGATTCAAAATCAGGATTATTTCCGAGGATGTTGGTGGCGCTATAGGTCGAAAGCTTGTTTACAACACTTCTACCAATGAAGTCATCGTTTACAAGGCGAAGAAACTTCGCCGCAGTGACTGGTATCCTTATATAAGTGACAGAGAATAATTGTGTAGGCTATTAGACTGAAGGCTGTTAGGCTGAAGACTGAAGACTGAAGGCTATTAGGCTGTAGGTAGATAGGCTGTAGGCTGAAAATAGAGGTAGAAGGTAGATATGATTAATATTCCTCCAGCCCTAACAGCCTTCAGCCTTCAGCCTAAACAACCTAATCTAACAGCCTAAACAACCTGAGTATAGCCTGACAGGAGGGGTAACCTTGAAAAAAATAAGAGTACTTATTGTTGACGATTCCGCTATTGTGAGAAAGATATTTTCGGAAGAGCTTTCAAAATTTCCTGATATTGAAATAGTGGGAACAGCTCCTGATCCCTTTGTTGCCAGGGATAAGATTGTGAGACTCAAGCCGGATGTGATAACCCTGGATATTGAAATGCCAAGGATGGATGGCTTGACTTTTCTCAAGAAGCTGATGAGGCATTATCCGCTGCCGGTGATCATAGTCAGTTCTCTGACGCCAAAGGGAGGAAAATTGACGTTGGAAGCAATCGATATTGGAGCTGTGGAGGTTATTGGAAAACCTGGCGGCTCCTATACGGTTGGGGATATGAGCGCTCAACTCGCAGAAAAAATCAGGGCTGTATCGATGGTAAAAGTAATAAGGGAGCCTTTAGATGAAGGTTCTGTTTCTGAGAGGTCTGAACCGATAAAAGCTCTTGCAAAGACCTCTAATAAGCTTATTGTTATTGGCGCCTCTACGGGCGGGACAGAGGCATTAAAAACTGTTCTGATTAGAATGCCCCCGAATTCACCCGGGATACTTGTAGTGCAGCACATGCCGGCCAAGTTTACAACAGCCTTTGCGGAAAGGCTGAACGGTCTCTGCCAGATTACAGTAAAAGAGGCCATGAATAATGATTCTGTAAATCCAGGGGGCGCATTGATTGCGCCGGGCAATTTTCACATGATTTTGAGGAGGAGCGGCGCGAGGTATTATGTTGCGGTCAAAGATGGCCCAATGGTTCACCATCAGCGTCCCGCAGTTGATGTGTTATTCAAGTCGACTGCAAAGTCGGCAGGGCCGAACTCGATTGGCGTTATACTCACTGGTATGGGGGCGGACGGTGCAGACGGGCTTTTAGAAATGAAGCAGACCGGCGCGAGAACAATTGCCCAGGATGAGAGATCGTGTGTTGTTTTTGGAATGCCGAATGAGGCTATAAAACTTGGGGCTGTAGATAAGGTGGTGCCGTTGGCTCAGGTTGCCGAGGAAATAGTAAAAATGGTGTGAACTGCTTAGGTTCGCAGTTCAGAGGTTAGAAGGTTAGAAGGTTAGAAGGTTAGAGGGTTAGCAACCAGTAACCAGTAACGAGCAACCCTGAACCCTGAACCCTGAACCCTGAACCCTGAACTGTAATTTAATAAATGAAAACGGAGTTTATTATTCAATAAATCAACTCTTAATTAGCAAAGATTTACGAGGTCTGAAATCATGGAAGAATATGATTCTTTGATAAGTTTGATTGACAGTATGGCTTCCGACTTTTTATTTATTGACAACAATAAGATAGATGTTCCTGCTGCAGGGAAGTTTTTTAATAAACTGGATGCGTTGATAAAGGAAGCGGACAACCGGGAGATATCTCAGATGAAGAGTGTTGCCGCCGGCTTGAACTCGCTTCTTGAAAAAATTGCTCTTGATGACATTGATGATGAAGAAGCAGGTTTTAATGCCTTTGAGAAAGGGATTGTCCTGATGCAGGAGATCGGCGACAGCCTTAAGAACACAGGCGTTTACGAAGGTGATATTGATACTTTCGCAGAGTCAATTGCTGTGCTTACGGGAGAACAGAGATCAGAGGTCGGAGAACAGAGATCAGAGGTCGGAGAACAGAGATCAGAGGTCGGAGAACAGAGATCAGAGACCAGCAACGAGATACAGGACGAATCATTGTTAAGAGATTTTATTGTTGAAGGCCTCGAATATATTGATGAGATCGAGGTAAACATATTGAATCTGGAGCAGGAGCCTGAGAATTTGGATTATGTCAATGCTATATTCAGACCATTTCATTCTATTAAGGGGGTGGCCGGGTTTCTTAATTTAGAAGTGATTCGTGACTTTGCCCATGTCCTGGAAAACCTTCTCGACAGGGTGAGAAATAACCAATTATCGGTGCGTTCCTCGCTTATAGATATAATCCTTGATGGAGCCGATGCCCTGAAGGCAATGATTGTTAAATTGAAAGACGACATGGAAGGCAAACCGACTGAACCTCTCGAGATTGATCTGGCTGCCTTGAAAAAACGGATAGAAAGTGTTGAACAGGACGATCTGGATACCGTGGAAGTAAAAAAACTGGGTGAAATACTGGTCGAAGATAGCTCAATAACAGAGGATGCCCTGGAACAAGGACTTGATGCTGCGCAACAATCGATTCCACCCAAAAAAGTTGGGGAAGCTCTGATATCCGAAGGTAAGGTTACTCCGAAGCAGGTGTCACAGGCCCTGAGAAAACAGAAAGAGCAGGCCGCAGATACTGCTGTGATAAGGGTAAATATAAAGAAGCTGGATGATTTAATCGATACGGTTGGTGAACTGGTCATTATCCATTCGATGATCAGGCAGAATTCGTTTATTAGATCGAATTCCGACAGAAAGTTGAACAGAGATGTTTCCCGTCTGTCCAGCATTACATCGGAGCTTCAGAAAACTTCTACCAGATTGAGGATGGTGCCTATCAAGCAGACATTTCAGAGGATGTCCCGCCTTGTAAGGGATCTGTCGAGAGATGCCGGAAAGCAGGTCGGTGTTGTCATGGAAGGTGAGGATACGGAAATAGACAGGAATATGGTGGAGGAGATATATAATCCGCTTGTACATATGGTGCGGAATGCCGTGGATCATGGCATAGATTCTTCGGAGGTGCGTATAAAGCTCGGCAAACCTGAAAAGGGCCTGGTCCGGCTCAATGCCTTTCACAGAGGAGGCAATATTGTAATCGAAATATCGGATGATGGGAAAGGGCTGGATAAGGAGAAATTACTGAAAAAGGCTGTCGAGAAAAAACTTGTTGATAGTTCAGATAGTCTTTTGGATCAGGATATTTATAAGCTGATTTTTCTACCCGGTTTTTCAACTGCCGCGAAGGTGACGGATATCTCCGGTCGGGGAGTCGGGATGGATGTGGTGAAACAGGCCGTGGAAAAACTGCGGGGGAAGATAGAGATTGACAGTGTAGTTGATAAAGGCTCCACCTTTGCGCTCAACTTTCCTCTTACCATGGCTATTATTGACGGTATGATTGTAAAAGTGGGCAGTGAAAGGTATATTATTCCTACCACCGCAATCAGACAGTTGTTGCGTCCCGTGGAGGGATCTTATAACAATATAGTCGGCAGGGGTGAAACAATAAACGCTATGGGAAAGCTTTTGCCCCTGGTAAGATTGTACAAGATCTTCGACGTAGAGCCCGATCACAAAAATCCCTGCGAAGCCATAGTGGTAGTGCTTGAAGGTGAGAACAGATCCAAGTGTTTGCTGGTGGATGAGATTTTAGGTGAAGAGGAAGTGGTGATCAAAAGCCTTGGTGAAAGTTTGAAAAGCGCCAAAGGGGTTTCCGGCGGGGCTATTCTGGGGGATGGTAATGTAGGCTTGATACTGGACCCGGAAGGGCTGTTTGAATTGAGTGAGAGTTTAGGCTGAATAAAAGGAGCGTGGTTATGGATATTGACAAGAATATGAAGATAATGGTGGTTGATGATTTTGCTACGATGAGAAAGGTTATTAAAAATCTTTTAAAGCAAGCCGGGTATAAAAACATTACCGAGGCCGAAGATGGTGTAGAAGCTTTGAAGGCGCTGAAATCAGAAAAGGTGGATTTTATCATTTCTGACTGGAATATGCCCAACATGAATGGTCTTGAATTTCTTAAAGGGGTTAGGGCGGATAGTGAATTTTCCGGTTTGCCGTTTCTGATGGTTACGGCGGAAGGCCTCAAAGAAAACGTTGTGGAGGCGGTCAAAGCGGGTGTCAGTAATTATATTGTAAAACCTTTTACCTCCGAGGTTCTGAATAAAAAGATCGAAAAAATTGTAGAGAAGATGTAACTGTAACTGTTCACAGGTTCAAGGTTCAAGGTTCAAGGTTCAAAAATTGGTAACTACTCAGATTGTCAAGTTCACATCCAACCCTGAACCCTGAACCTTTACATGTAAGGAGGAAAGGATGGATGTCAGATTTATAAATGCCTTTTTAAAGGGAACACTTAACGTGCTGAAGACAATGGCATTTGTCGAACCGAAATCCGGCAAGCCTTATCTTAAAAAGGGTAGTTTGGCCAGCGGCGATGTTTCAGGGATAATAGGCCTTACAGGATCGGCAACCGGTTCAATGGCCCTGAGTTTTTCTGAGGGATCGATATTGAAGATTGTGTCAAACATGTTAGGTGAAGAGACCAAGGAAATCAACGACGACATTACTGATGCTGTGGGTGAGATTACAAATATGGTTTCAGGCGCGGCCAGAAAAGAGCTGGAATTGACCGGCTTAACTGTTACAGCCGCAATTCCCACTGTAGTCGCAGGCAAAGGTCACTTGATTAAACATGTTTTGGGTGGGCCAAGCATTATTATTCCATTTGAGATAGAGGAAGGACTTTTTGCTGTGGACGTTTGTATAGGTGGAATGGAACAGAAATAACCGCTTACGGCTCACGGTTCACAGTTCACGGTTTTTTCAATAAACTATGCAACGACCGATTGCTTTTATGCTTTGATCAACCGTGAACTGTAAACTGTTAACCGTGAACAGTTACCCGATTTTATATCTCTTTAATTTTTCTACAAAGGTTGTTCTGTTCAGGTTCAATAACTTTGCGGCCCTGCTTTTTATTCCGTTTGATTTCAGAAGGGCATTTTGGAGCAAATCTTTTTCAAATTGACCGATTATTTCGTTCAAACCCAAGCCGTCATCTGAAATCTCGATGTTGCTTATAATTTTTTCGGTTTTCCCTGAATTGAGTCTTATTTTATCAGGCAGATCCTTTACTTCTATTTTGTTGTATTGGTTCATGACAACAAGCATTTCAATCAGGTTTTGCAATTCTCTTACATTGCCCGGCCAGTGATATTTTGCAAGGTAATTCATGGCTTCGGGCGTTAATCCAGTTATATTCTTTTCTTTTAACCTGTTAAATGTTTTCAGGAAATGATTGGCCAGAACAGGTATATCAGCCTTCCTTGCTTTGAGAGGAGGAAGATGGATGGGTATTACATTGATGCGATAAAAGAGATCCTCCCTGAATCTTTTTTCTGCCACGGCTTTTTCCAGATCCTGGTTTGTGGCGGTAATAATCCTTACATCCACATCTATGGTTTTCATGCCTCCAATTCGTTCAAACCGTCTTTCCTGTATTACCCTTAATACCTTTACCTGCAACGAAGGACTCATGTCCCCTATCTCATCGAGGAAAATTGTCCCGCCATGCGCTAATTCAAACCGTCCTGTCCTGCTTCGTATAGCTCCGGTAAACGCCCCTTTTTCATGTCCAAACAGTTCGCTTTCAAGAAGCTCTTCAGGGATTGCCCCACAGTTTACCGTGACAAAGGGGCAGGCTTTTCTTTTGCTGTTGAAATGCAGCGCCCGTGCCACGAGTTCCTTGCCTGTTCCGCTTTCGCCATATATAGCAATAGTGCTGTCTGATGAGGCCACCTTTTTAATCGTTTCAATAACTATATTCATGCGATAGCTGTAAGATATTATTTTGCCGAAGTCATATTTCTCCTCTAAATGACTTTTGAGCGTAATGTTTTCCTTTCTGAGTTTTGCATGAGACAGCGCCCTTTCAACAGACAGCATGACAAGATCTTTTTTCAAGGGTTTTGTTATATAATCAAAAGCGCCCATCTTCATGGCCTCAACAGCGTTTTTTACGGTCCCATAACCGGTGATTATGATAACAACATTTTCATGATGCATCTCTTTTATGAATTTAAGCAGTTGCAGGCCATCAACGTGAGGCATTTTCATGTCTGTTAAGACCAGGTCGTATTTGTCATAAGGAAAGACATCCATTGCCTCCTTACCATCACTGACAGCCTTAATCTCATAGCCATTTTCAGATAACAGTTCCGTCAGATTTTCTCTGTTAAGATCATTATCTTCCGCAATTAATATTTTGGTCTTTTTCATAGTAATTTATCATTGATGGCTTCGTAAAAAAGTCTAATATCAGAAATTTACAAACTCTAAAAAATAACCTGTCAACAACCTGATGTGGCGGGCAGTTAAATTTATAGTATAGGAATTTCCATTTTATGCCTAATGAATTCGGTACCATAGGATATAGCTGAATTTTTTTGAACATCGAACATTCAACGTTGAACATCGAATAATGAAATCGCTTCGCTCTGTCAGTTTATAAATTGGCAGAATACCTTACTTACTGGATTCCGGCTTTCGCCGGAATGACGATTGGATATAAACGCCTGTCATTCCGGCGAAAGCCGGAATCCAGAGGATAGTCGCAAAATATGATTTGCCCGGACTTATTGAGAAGTTACATATTAAATGATACAAAGTATTCTTAAGAGATACCCGCTTATGGCCACTATTTTAGCCACCATTATGGACACCAAAGTTCAATCCTTTTGTGTAGTATTTTGCATCAAGATTGAAAAAACATTCCCAGGATGTTCAAGAAGGCCGATCTCTATTTAGTGTATAAATTCTATATGGAATCTTTGAAAAAGTCCATTAAAAAACGAAATATAACTTGATAGTATAGGAATTTCCATTTTATGGTCAATTTTATCAATAGGTTGGAGGCTATCAGCACAATGTAGGGGCGAATCTTGTATTCGCCCTAATCAGGGCGATCACAAGGATCGCCCCTACG
>JAYENE010000534.1:0-1678 GCA_034721935.1 Thermodesulfobacteriota bacterium | reverse complement strand
ATCATACGAAGCCGGGGTCTTAAACGGCAACGGCTTTACCTTGTAGCTTGTAGAGCAGCCATGAAACAAAAATAGGCCGATACATACTAACAAAATCGAAATATGTTTATACATTATCAATCCTCCTCTGTATTAACTCAAGAGTCGTAAGTTCTCGTAATTTACTAAAATAACAAATCATTCCCCCTTGGGGGACTGGTCTTTATACACACTATGAAAGTCTATCCTTTTCTTTCTTGCAGTCTCATGCCAAAAGACCTCGAAAGTTTCTGGATCAGGTGCGCGGCTGTAATCTGTTTCGTCCAAATAGCCATGCGGCCTTGATCTGCCAAAATCATTGCCGAATATCGTATCCATGCTGATGACGTATTTCGGATAATTATCTTTTATGTTTCTTAAGGCCTAAAATTCCCTTTCTATTGTATCAGGAGATGACAGTATATAGGCCTGAAAAGACGAACATAGCAAGCGAAAACATTATGAATACGCTTCAGCAAAAACATGTAACAGATGCCAACTTTGGAAAAAGTGTACCCAGTCCAAATCCTGTCGAACGCTTAAGCGCCATGTCAGATTTAAGCCTTCAGGAGCTATTGTATTTCTTCAAAAGATCAATAATGAGAACTATTCATTTTCCTTCATCAACTATTCCATAACAAACTGTATAAATTCTGGATGGAATAAATGAGGCTCCAATTTCTCATCCTGTCCTGGAATGTCCACTGGGATCATCCGTGATTATGCACACCTTTATGACAGACTGCTGATGGCGCTTTAGTCAAAACAAATTGACATTATTATACAATTTTAGTAACTCAGGTTCCAAGGTTCAAGGTTAGAGAGCCCTGCCCGCCGACGGCAGGCGGGGATGAAAATTGATCTCTATGGGTCACGATTTAGCATCCCGTGAACAGTTACGAAAAGAAAATCAAGATGAAAAATGAATTATAAAAAACCAAAACGGTACTTTGAAAAGTCAGGGGTAGTTGATTCAGGCGCATCCTATTATGTTCTCCTGGAAAACGTTACAAATATGGACAATCAGGATATTAAAACTATGGTTGACGTGGGAAGGTACTTTTCCATATTTGCTCTGAGGCAAAGCGGCAAGACTACCTTTTTTGAGGGGTTTTGTCATGAACTGGAGAAGGATACCTCCTACGTGGCCATCCTTCTTAGTTTCCAGAGATACAAAAACCTCGATAAGCCAAGGTTTTATCAACTAATTCAAAAAGATCTATACAACCAACTGATGAACAGACTAAATGCTGTAAGCTGCCGGAAACTGGATGCTATAAGGGCATACTTAGATTCCCATAACCTGACCGATCATATCTCATTTAGTGAACTGTTTGAGGAATTAAACCATATAATTGAATTCAAGAAAATCGTTATCTTCATAGACGAGTTCGATGGCATCCCCATAGACGAATTGGAGAATTTCCTGACCACCTTAAGAGGAGTGCAATACAAAAAAGTTACATCATTGATGATAATATCTTTAACCATTGAACAGACTGATTTAATGTCGAATGTCGAACAGGGAATGTCGAATGTCGAATGTCGAAGTCTTGTTCCTGTTTTGTTTGGCAGTGCCTATGCTTGTTACAAAAATCGAGATCAATTGTGTATTAATGACTTAAGAAACCTATATCAAATGGCAGAATTCCTTCCTTCG
>JAYENE010000533.1:0-1689 GCA_034721935.1 Thermodesulfobacteriota bacterium | reverse complement strand
ATCGCCCGTCGTTGGAACAGGAGGAGGACATGTAGAGCATCTTGTCCACGCCGTTGACCTCTTTTTCAATGGATGCGGCCACATTATCGGCCACCACCTTGGCATTGGCGCCCGGATAGACCGCAGTCACAGTAATGGTCGGTGGCGTGATAGAGGGATACTGAGCCACCGGGATGTTGAACATGGCAATAAGCCCGGCCAGGGTGATAAAGATGGATACCACTATGGCCAGGCGCGGACGTTCGATAAAAATTCGAGAAAACATGCCTTATCTCCCGTTCTGTTCTTTTAAAATAACGGTTTTTACGACCTGGCCGGGCTGAACCTTCTGGATGCCCTCCACAATGACCTTTTCGCCGACGGTAAGGCCTGATGCCATAGCCCAGTTGACGCCAATTACAGGTCCTGTTTTGACACGCCTCATAATCACCCGGTTCTGGTCGTCCACAACAAAAACATAGCGCCCATCATGATCTTCCAGTATCGCCGATTGGGGCACCACCGGCATCAGTTTGGGTTTGCTGCGGGTAACCATGACGGTAACATACTGCCCCGGCAGCAACATGCCGTCCGGATTATCAAAAAGCGCCCTTACCACAATAGTGCCGGTGCCCGGGTCCACGGCATTGTTTACAAAATCCATACGCCCGGAGCCCTTGATTGTCTCACCGTTTGCGAGTTTGAGCCGTGACGTAAGGAAAGAGTTTTTTTTGCCATTTTGTGCGTCGCGTAAGGCCATTTGGATATCGACAATATCGTTTTCGCTGATGGAATAGACCACCCTGATGGGATCGAGTTGGACGATACGGGCCAGAGTGCCCGAAGCAGGATTCACCAGGTTGCCTTTGGTATAAGCAGTACGTCCAATGCGGCCGCAGATGGGCGCCTTAATCTGAGTATATCCAAAATTGATTTGCGTTATTGCGAGATTTGCCTTGGCCTCTGCAAGCTGGGCACGGGCGCTGAGTTCCTCGGCCACAGCATTGTCCATGTCTGTGGCAGGCACACTTTCGGCCCGCGCGGTCCGCAGCCTCAAAAGACGCTGGCCGGCCTTGCTGAGGCTTGCCTCGGCTTGGGCCACGATAGCCCCGGCGGCATCAACCCTGGACTGGTATGGCGCCTGTTCGATGATGTAAAGCAGGTCGCCGGCTTGGACATCGCTGCCCTCTTTGAAGTTGACTTTTTCCAGAAAGCCCTCTACACGCGCTCGCAGGTCTACGGTCTGGATGGCCTCCACATGGCCTACGTATTCCGCCGGCGGGTTGACGTCCTGCTCAATGACCGCCACAACCGTGACCAGCGGCGGATGCCCATCCCCCGGACTTGGGGGGCCAGCATTAGCAGAAGAAACCGTCATTAGTAGCAAGCCCAACAGCAGAATAAGGCAAATGGTGCGGGAGCCTGCTTTGGCCTGCCGCAACCACCTATACATACAGCCTAAAGTCACTTCAGGGGATATCAATCGGGGATAATTCAAACTGTCTTTGTATTGCATTTTTTCATTTCTCCCTTTTCATATAGCGAGGTATAAACCTGCTGAACAGAAATTTACAAACTCATTACCTGGTCAACCTGAGGCAGCGGACAATTAAATTTAAGAACGGCTGAAACTCGCACATAAGTGAGCGTAAAGAAATAACTTAGAGCAATCCTTTTATAAAAAGCTTGCTAAAGCCGACATTATCCGAC
>JAYENE010000532.1:0-1700 GCA_034721935.1 Thermodesulfobacteriota bacterium | reverse complement strand
ATTTTATTTGGTCGTCGTTATTTCTTAACGCTCACTAACATGCTCAAACAGTCAGCCGTTTTAAATTTAACTGCCCGCCACATCAGGTTGTTGGCAGGTTACTTTTTGAGTTTGTAAATTTCTGAACATGCATAACAGTTAGCAATGTACTCCAAGAAAAATAACCCTGAACCTCTGAACCGGAAACCTGTGAACGGTTACAGATGTATAAGCGCTCCCGGCTCATTCTGAGTTGCAACGCTAATCCGGCTATTGCGATTTATCAGCGCCGGCCATACAGCATTTAAGGCTTTTTCAGGGGTATTGTTTGTTTCGCTAATATGAGCCAGAATCACATGCTGAAGCCTGTCATGCTGAACCTCCTTTAAAAGATTTTTTGAATCTTCGTTGGAAAGGTGACCGGTTTTGCTCTTAATCCGCTGTTTTAATTCCCATGGATAAGGACCGTTTATCAGCATATCTGTATCATGATTAGCCTCGAGGATTAATAATGAACAGTCTTTTAGATGCTCTTTAACCATTGAGGTCGCTATCCCTAAGTCGGTTGCAATCCCGATTTTTGTATTGTTGCGATTTATAGTAAAACCCACTGGATCTTTTGCATCATGTGATATTGAAAAGGGTTGGATTGTCATGGTATTTATCGAAAAGGATATGTTGGTTTCAAAGTTTGCAATATCTTGAATATTTCCTATTCGCGATGAAGCGGCTTTGCAGGTTTTTTTGTTGATGAAGACAGGCAGGTCAAATCGGCGTGAAAGAACTCCCAGTCCATGGATATGGTCGACATGTTCATGGGATACCAGGATAGCGGCAAGGTCGTCAGGGCAAAGTCCTTTTGATTTTAACCTGCGTTCGATTTCTATTCCGGAAAGACCGGCGTCAATAAGTATAGAGGTAGAACCGTCAGAAACAAATATTGCATTCCCCTTGCTGCCGCTTGCCAGCATGCATACTGAAAGATTATGGTTATGGTCCGGTATGACCGAAGCCTCCGTCATTGCGAATTGTTTCGTCTAAGCGCTCAACAACCTGTAAGCGGGCCTGATATACCCTTTTAATGACCATCTGGGCAATCCTGTCGCCTCTATGAATAGTGTAGCTCTTTTTACCAAGATTAATAACCGGAATCATCACCTCGCCACGATAGTCAGCGTCTATGGTGCCTGGTGAATTAATGAGACCAATGCCATGCTTAACAGCTAATCCGCTTCTCGGGCGGATCTGTGCTTCAAACCCGCCTGGAATGGCCATGGCAAACCCGGTTGGTATCATGATAATTTCTCCTGTTTCAATAACGACCTCTTTTTCTACATCTGCGCATATATCCATCCCCGCTGATTGGGGTGTCATATAGCAGGGAACAGGAATATCCTCATGCAAATCCGGCCTTAAACGGAGTATTTTAATTATAGGGGCATGGTTCATACTACAGACCTCGAAGGTTCAGGGTTCCCTGTTCAAGGTTCAAGGTTAAGCACTTCGTGCTTTTTTTATTACGTCCTGAAAAACCTGGTCCTTTGGGCCAGGTCAGAGTTTTCAGGCTCTGCCTTGGAGTTTTGTGTCTAAAATTACAAATTCTAAGCACCAAATTACAAATAAATCACACGCGCAGCGCAGGCGCTCTCGCCGTGATAGCGACACGTCGCAGCAGGTGCGCCGCGTGTTGGAATTTGTTTGATATTTGTGATTTGATATTT
>JAYENE010000531.1:0-7735 GCA_034721935.1 Thermodesulfobacteriota bacterium | reverse complement strand
GCTTTTTATAAAAGGATTGCTCTAAGTTATTTCTTTACGCTCACTTATGTGCGAGTTTCAGCCGTTCTTAAATTTAATTGTCCGCTGCCTCAGGTTGACCAGATTATGAGTTTGTAAATTTCTGATAAAACTCATTTTTCATAACTGTTTCCTATTGTACTTTCACCCTCTTGAGCCAAAAAGCAGTGTCTTTCAAGGCTCTTGTTTTATTTGACACCCGGGTTTTAATCCTCTATATTTTTTTTATCATAAAATCGATTTCTTCACAATCAGAGACCAGTGTCTTATTTTATAAAAGGAGAATAATATCTATGCGAATCAGATCGATAATGATTAAAAATCCTATTACCATTTCTGAAAACGCTTCGATACAGGATGCTCTTAATCTCATGAACTCTCATTCCATACGACACCTGCCGGTGGTAAGAAGAGAAAACGAGTTCATCGGTTTTGTCACTCTGACGGATCTGAAACAGGCGTTTATTCCATCCATGGTATCGGATCTGTCACTGAAAGATATCATGATAAAGAAGCCGGTTCTGCTCCACCCTGATGCCGATATTGAAACCGCTGCTCAAATTATCTACAAACACAAAATCGGCGGAATCCCTGTGGTTAAAAATCAAAAACTGGTCGGCATTATCACGACAACAGACATTCTTGGGGCATTCATTAGTATGATGGGGCTGTTGACCAATAGCGTTCGTGTAGATATAGCGCTTGACAAAAAACCGGACGCTTTTCAGGATGTCTCTCGCATCATACAAAACAATGGAGGACAGATAATAAGCGTGGGAAGGGCAGCACACAGAGCGGATGAAAATATTTACTATTTCAGGTTGGGACCATGCAATATGGAACTGATTGCAAATTCGCTTCAAAAGAGTGGGTATAAGATTATCGACACGGGTTAAGGGCTCGCTCAAAAGTAACTTCACATTTTAAGCGCGGATGCATCCCGCCTGGCTGCGTTGCGAAAGCTCGGTATATGCCTGATATTTTTGCGCTTTCGCGCCTTGCCAGCCTGGCGCTTCAACACTTAAAATTGCGAACTTATTTTTAAACGAACCCTAAAAAGGGGTCCCAAAGGCCACTCTATATTGTCCTGTTTTGCTCTATTCGTAATCCTTGGGCACCGCGCAGATCATGATTAAAGGCTTGCTTGCCGATTTGTTCTTATACTGGTGTTTTTCATTAGGCAAGACCAGGACAAAATCGCCCTTTTTTACCTCATGTTCTTCTCCGTTTTCAGTGACCAGGACGCCATGACCCTCTATGATGTAATTCAAATGTTCGGGAGGGTGTCTGTGATAAGGCGTGTGCCCGTTTTGCTCAATGGTAAATACCCGAAACGAGTATATGGGTGAGCCATCGTTCCTTGATATGGGAATTTGTTTCCAGACATCCTTTGCGCCCCCCATCGTAACCTTTGTCTTGTCGATTTTATCCAGACTGGTTATTTTCATATCAAAACTCCAAGTATATTCTCGTAATTCTTATGACACCTTGAAACACTTCCTGCAACACATCAGCGATTTGGTTCTAATCAGCAAGCCCTGCGCGCGCTCTGCACAAATGGCCCCCTTCTTTTTTTCATTTCATCAATAATCGAATCCATCTCATCGCCGAACAAATGATACATCTTGCCAACGCCGCCCTTGCCATCAAAGGGAGCATAATCCAGATCGTCCTTTTCAATATGTACGGAACTGATGATGCGCAACATAAGGGACGCAACATAACGTCCATAATTAAATAACTATCTTTTAACCTAAGTTGAGCGATTTTTGGGGAAGAAATGTGCCGAGATCTTGATGCATAAGGGTTTGCGAAAACTACAGGCATACCCGTGGATATGTCGAGGATTTTCGTGAATCCTTGATGCGCAAGAGATCAGTGCAAATCGAGCAAAAAATCGCTCAATTTAGGTTTAAGCATGGTTTATTTATGGAATGTCCCTGATTTGCGGCCTTGTTCAATTCTATAACTTAATCTCAATTAGTTATCAATAAATATTCCAATGGAATGTCCCCGATTTGTGTTCAGCGACCGCTTCATTGGGACCAGGTATTTCTGAAGCGTACATCAACAGTACTGCCGGTGAAATATCAGAATATCAGGGACGTCCCGCATTCCCCTATGCCTCGCAGAAGGATAATAAGCCAATTCCACTTTCTGGTCACTTGCTTAATTTTGGGATAGTCGACCAACGCCTATCTCACCGGCGCAAAAGGTGGAGTGGAGCGCAACGGAACGGAACCTTTTGCGCAGGTGAGCAGCGTCGGGTTAGAGGCAATTTACAAATTTATTAGCCATTTGGATACGGAAACAAGCTGATCTTCATCAGTTAAATTTGCTGCATTATCAAGAATACCGATTAACAATTGTTCATATATTTCTTCTGCCATAGCTTTTTCAATAGCGGCACCAACGAAAAATGTTTTAGGTGTGAGTTTTTTTAATGAGAAAGCATTACGAATACGAGACAATGCGGTGTTGGCAGTTTTCCAATGCTCATCTGCACCTGCCGGATCAATCCCGGCTTTCAGTTCGCCAAGAGCAATATATGAATCATGCTTAAAATGACAGGAATTTCTGTTATTTCCGAATATCATTTCTTCAGGTTCGGATTTGAAAAGGCAGAAATCAACATTTTTTCTTACGAGCGGAACTGTCAGGTTATAGATTAAAGTTCTGTGTTCACCACGTATTATCCAGTTAAGTCCCTTTAAATATAACTCAATATCAGCGTCATCTTTAGAATATTCGATCCATTTTTTTGATTTAGAATGTAGCCAGGAATATGTTTTGCCCTGCACTCTCAATGTTGAAATCAGAGTCCGACTGAATTTTCTTTCACCCAATGAACCGGCAAGATTTCTCATACTACCGCCCATGGTATCACCTCTGGTTAAAAGAAAACGGTAAATAAGCTCATCAATGAAATCCTTACCGGCAGGTTCAAGGAAATTTTTAATCAAATTTCTTATTGCTTCAGTTTTATCTTCTTCTGTCAGATGGTTTACAGCTTTGTCTGAAACACCGGCAGCAGTTAAAACTGACGAACGTATTTCAGGAATATTTAATAATTGTGAAGGTTTTTCAGCTTTTCTGGTCAGAGACTTCAGAACTTTGGCTTCTTCAACATAAGGCGTGGCCTTTCTGTTTTTTTCCAAGGCCAGAGCAACGAAGCCTGCACGGGTTTGTTCATAAGGTGTTACCAGCGATTCAGCGAAACTCAGATGATTTTTATAACTCAGATTTTTCAATTAGGCTTTCTCCAAACATAAACACATTTTCTTAATATTTCCCGTCCGTGAGCACCCATTTGCTGACTGCTGTTTCCTTTGCCGTTCGGTAATACCAGTATGTTTTCAATATTAAAACCCGCGTCTTCCGCAATTTTTGACAAAATCAGATCTACCGAAATACTTGCTCCAGCATAACGCACATTGTCATTAACCATAAAGATTATTCCGCCATTCTTTAACAGCCTGAAGCAATCCTGTATCACACAGGCCATTTCATAGAAATACCCTCTGACCATTCTGGGTATCCCGTTATTGTTAAGCTCTCCGGCAGTTTTTTTGTATTCCAGATAATTTATGATTAATTGCAGCAATTCATTTTTCTCACATGATCTAACAGCCGGCGTCCAATCTCTGTTGAGATTCAAAAGGTCTTTTTCACGATTTTCCACTGTACAGCTTAACATTTTCTGACGTAAATCGGTCAGTTCCTGTTCCTGAATCCCCAACATTGCATGTTCAAGAGCGTAAGTCCGTGTATAATCGTATCGATTACAATAGGGAGGAGATGTTATAACAGCTTGATATTTCAAACTTTGAAGTTTGGGCAATAAATTCAGACAGGAATCCGAATACAACTTTATATTTTTGTATGTAACATTTTGTTGCCGGGTATTTGCAAAGAGGTCCAATTGAATATTTGTGCCATTAAGATCATTGACAATTTCATCAAGTTTGGAAATTACAGCTTCATCAAATGTATATATTCTGCCTTTGTCAAATGTATTCTGCCCTTTTCTTCTTCCCGAACGATAATCCCAACGAAGAAATTGACCATCTTTCCGGGTATAACTTATTGATTCCAAAATACATAATAAAGAAAAAAATAATATGCTGCTGACATTTTCTTTCTCTTGTTTTACTGCACTTAAAAACCGGGATATGGATTTTTCAGTATTTTCAGAATAGGCGCCGGAAGTAATTCTGATACTGTTAATTTTTTCAGCAGCGTTAAACTTTTTCCATGGCAGGCTGTCCCTCCAGAATTTAATTCTGTTAACATCGTTTTGATTTAGATTACAGGCAGTTATTCTGTTTTTAATGATCTGTTGACCAACCGGTAACAGTTCAATGCCTTCCGAATCATACCCAGCTTCTGACGATGCAAACAGAGTTGTTCCCGAACCAGCAAACGGGTCAAATATAATACCCTTGGGAATATTGTATTTAGACAAAAAATGCTGAACCAGAGAGACTGAAAAAGCCTCCTTGTATTTATACCATCTGTAAGCAGAGAGCTTTTTATTTGCCTGAAAACTTACAAGTTGCCTGGTCAGATTGTTGTCGATTTTTATGATACTTTGAAAATATGTAAATAGCTTCTCATCAAGAGAACAGATATTTTTTATATATTCTTCAGTATCTTTAAAGTGTTTTTTCATAATTTTGCTATATATCAAAATATTTTTCTACTGTTCATGATTATCGCTTCTGACCAGCATGGGAGGATATCAGGGGATGTAAACGGTCTTTATTAATTTTCATATTTAGTTTATCTTTCTTGCATCTTTCATCCTCGGTTTATATGCTCAGAACAATTTTTGGGGAGCAAGGGAAAAATAATACATGACCTCATTTAATTGCATAGAAGTCTTTAGTTGCCATTTCAAATGCCTCCCAACATGAGTACCTTTTTTCTAAAAGTTATTATAAAAATCTTTTTAAAACCCGACTGCATGGCCCGCACAGGCGTGTCGGCGGAACGCAGAGCAGGGGGATCCCCGGGTCTCCTTTAAGATGTCCTTTCAGTTTCCCCGCTCTTGCGAGCTTTAAATCATATTTTGGATTACTTTTAGAGCAAAGATTGTTCCAGGCATTTTTTTGAAATGCTATAACAGCGCCTTTAGGATTTACAAACTTTTTTGCGCATTCAAGCATTCTTTCTGTTTCTGCCTGCTCAAGACGTCTCATCGCTTTTGCGCCGATAAGCTTTTGCACACCCGCTATCCCGCCCCATGGTCCTCCGGGCGTGCTTGGCATGGATATGATCACTGAAAGCCCTATACGGAACCCAGATTCATAATCCAGGTTAAACAGAGCATCTCTTCTTTGTTTGTTGAGCTTTTCAATAGACAGGCCGGGCTCAAATGGAAGATCTAATACACCGGCAGGTTTAAGAATTCTGCTCCAGAACCGATGTTCCTTTCGGTCGCCTTCAAATGAAAAAAACATCTCTGATTCAACAGAATGTGTTGCAGGATTTCCAAGGATAAGGAGTAAAGAAGGGCGTTTATCTTTTTTTATGGGAATCAACTGTTCTGATTTGTATTTAAGAACAGCGCCTTTCTTTTTATATACTTTTTTATTATCAGGATCAGAAGCTATGAAATCTTTCCATTTTCCGTTAAACTTTTTTATTTCATCTTTAGTTTCAAACAACAGATCCAAGTCTATTGTACAATCAATTGTGCAGCCTTTTTGTTTTTTAAATTTGATAAGTTTCACTAATTAATATTACTTTCATTCCTCATGATATTAATTGGCTAACATGGCCCGTTCACAAATCCCATTTTCATATAGAATATTCACAATGATCTGCATTATTTCTCTTTGAAATTTAAAACAATTTACAAGGTTAGTCAAATCCAGGGACTGCAAAAATATGGTGATAAATTGTAAGCGTTCACAGGTTTAAAGGTTCAGAGGTTCAAGGTTCTGGGTTAAGGTAACCCTGAACGGTGAACCCTGAACTTGTGAATGCTTACAGAAGTAAGTGCCACCTTTAATATTTGCTCGTCGAAAGTTCGACATAAGCCATGCTCAATTATTGTTTGTAAATCGTAGGGTGCGTTTTACGCACCAAAAACATTCCATTTTGCCCATCAAGTATTTTATCATTCGTTCATTCAGATGATATGTATGCCGTTGATGGTGCATAAAATGCACCCTACCTGGCTACCTGGCTTTTCCGAATTTCCAATTTCCAATTTCAAGTTTCAAGCCGTGAACGGCTACGATAAATTAAATGTTAAGAAATAAATCAGTGATATTTGATTCGATATATTATTTCCTGATTTTAATTGTATGGTATATATCGCATTGTTTTTAATGAAAAAGCAAGAATTATGTCATTACCAAAAACCCCACATCTCTGCTTGAGAATAGTGTAACATCTCAATAAATCTGGGCAATTTTCAGAAACTGATGCCCGATGATACCAGAATTTATTGAGAAGTTACAATGCTTCCGAAGAATTCTGCGGAAGGGGTTGATGGGTTGAATAATAATAAGCGGGACGTTTGCTTTTTTTGGCCGGTTCATTAGCCGGTTTGCTTTTATTCATAATGTGCTGTTAATTAAGATTAATTTGCTATTCTAACAACTAATATTTTAGCTATTTTGATAGATTCTGGCCGGTTCATTACCTGGCCTTCGGCATCACCAAAGCTCTCACTATCATGCCGCTCGAAACAAACACGCCAAACGATTTCTCCGGGCAAAACATCAGGATATACCTAAAAAGTAGAGGGGTATCCTCAATTTACTTAAAATGCCGCAAATATTATTCTTGACACACTTATCAATAATTATATATTTATTCAAATTTGCGATCAATAATACTAATTGTTGTTTTTTACTTGGGAAAATCTATATGAAATTCTGGCGGGTTCCACTTGATGCTGATGAAATACATATCTCCAGGGGCATAGTATATATTATTGAGGATCGATGCAAGGGATGTGGTTACTGTATTGAATTTTGTCCTCAGCAGGTTCTGGAATTTTCTTCACAGTTTAATAAAAAGGGTTATCATCTTCCATATGTTAAGAAGCCGGAAGACTGCCTGAATTGTCATTACTGCGAAATAATTTGCCCTGAATTTGCAATATATTCTGTTGAGGTCAGTTGTGAAAACGGATCAGAGGTCAGAGGTCAGAAGCCAGAGCTTGCCCGCCGTCAGTTTGGCGGGATCAGAGATGACTGAAAACAAAAATTATTGTAACTATTCAGCCACAGATTCACACAGATGAACGCAGATTGGTTTAAATATAAAGAAACCACAGGATATTGTTCTTAGAAGTTTTTATGGTATTAGTTCACCGCAAAGCATCAGAGTTTTATCTTTTCTGTCCTCCTTGCCTTGTGGAATGCGGAGCCTATTTCTATTGGGTCAACAGAAAGGATAACTATTTATTTTCTTTGCGATCTTTGTGTCTTGAGCAAATCTGCCGGAGGCAGATAAAGCTGGCGGTGGATACTTACAAATTTTCAAAAGATGGGCCAACCTATTATAATAAAAAATATCAGTGATGATCAGCGTAAATCGGCGGCTGAATAGTTAAAATTAATTTCGTTGCGTCCTTTGCGGCTTTGCGGTGAATAAAAAAAAGGGAATAATGAAACCCGCGATAAATACAGGCGAATATTTTATTACAGGTGATGTTGCATGCGCCGAGGGCGCCCTTGCAGCAGGATGCCGTTTTTTT
>JAYENE010000530.1:0-25661 GCA_034721935.1 Thermodesulfobacteriota bacterium | reverse complement strand
TTTGGCCGAGAGCGATGGCGGGCGGGGTAAACCCGCCCCTACGAAATTTGATGCACGTAACCCGTAGGGGCGGGTTTACCCCGCCCGAATAGAGTTTATGTTTTCGACTTTAACAAATTGGTAATGCTCCCGTAGTTAGCGCCTGTCCGAAAAGTCCACTTTTTGTCATTTCGACCAACGTGCAGCGCAAGCGCTTGCGCTGCACGTTGGTCGAAATGACAAATAAGCTCAATTTGAGGCAGTGCATAGTATATCTCTTTGCAAAAGGATAAAAGCAAAAGACATGCCACCCTTCAGGCTTTCAGAAACTCTTTTAAAGTCAATATGTTATGTAAATAATATAGAATGGAAATTCAGGAGGGGGCAAATATTGCCGATTGATTTGAAAGAAATGCCGGTTTCAAAGGATCGGGGGTCAGGGGTCAGGGTTCAGGGTTTAGAGGTTCAGAGTTCATTTAAAAGATGAACGTCCAACATCGAATGAAAAAACAAACACCCAATAACGAACATTCAACCGTTTTGATACTCATAACGAAAATCTTAATTAATTTCTCTGTTTCTCCATCTTTTCCCATTCAACATTCGATGTTGGACGTTCGACCTGCCCGCAATGCCTTTGTGCAGATTCTCTGTAGCGCTTATAACGTTGATGTTAGCGCCGTAATTATTATTCTGACCATGAGTGCTTTGCATGGCAGGCGGGTGTTCGATATTCATCTTTTCTTTCAGTCCCTTCTAACCCTCTCACATTCTAACCTTCTAACCTTCTAACCTTCCGGCTTCGTTATCTCTCTAGTTATCTCTGCAGATTTAGCTGGATTTACATGCCCCAATATCGCGCCTGCTTTTTTGCTTTTCATGTTCATAATTATAGCCGCGGCTGTCTTGATATCCAGTTTTTCAAGCATGGAACCTGCACTGGCAGGGGGAACAGATTCATAAACCTTTGCCATGCGCTTGTATTTTTTATTATTCTTTTTCTCAACCATTTCAAGAAGCGCTGTTAATTTCTTCTCTAACTCTTGCAAGCTATTAATTTTGGAAAGTATCTCATCTCTTAATAAATTTAATCTTTTTTCTTCAGACTGTAAAAAGTTTTCCCTGTCCTTAATCGCCTTTTGCTTCCCTAACAATGAAGATAAAAGCTTCCTTTCTTCTGACAGCCTGTCCTTGAATCCATCCTTCACAGGAGGGGAGGGAGCGGTCGTAACCGGCGAATCCGCCACCGCCACATTTACAGTCAAAAACGAGGTTACAACGGCAAGCTTTATTAGAAAAATAAATACTATCAAAATGTTACAGGCAATTATCAACTTCTTCATTTTTACACCTTTACCAGGTTTAGGGTTCAGGGATCGAGTTTAGGGTATGCATTCCCACGCAGGAGCGTGGGAACGAGTCACCTCTGAGCTCTGAATTTCAAGATTCCAGCTTCATCCAGCTCTTTTTGTTCCCTCTTAGTTAAAGACGACCTGTATTCTTTCAGTTTCTTTTCTTTAATGATTTCCAGAATTCTTCTTTTTCTTGAAGCATTAACAAGCTTTGCTCTTTTCTCTTTTAGCTCCTTTCCAATCTGATGAATAATCTCTTCCCTGTGATTTTCCTTATCCTTCATGTGGCTGATATAAGAAAGGTAAATTGAAGCATCAGCGGCGCTCAGCTTGCTCTCGCACATTTTCTTCAATCGGAAAATCAAATCCGCCGTTCCTTTTCGCAACTTTTTCAATGTTTCTTTCTCGCAAGCAAGGTTCCTTTTTTTATCCGCGAATTCAAGCATTATCCGTTCTTCTAACTGTTTTCTATATTTTAATACCGGCTGTAATCTGAAATTAAACATATATAGTAACCGTTCAAGGTTCAGGGTTCAGAGGTTCAGGGTTCAGGGTAGCGCGGGTGCGGCCGGCATGATCATACACGTCCTTAAATTCAGCTTTTGTTATGTATTGTCGATCTACATAAAGCTCACTCTGAATTTCGGTACAAGACCGTTTTGCGTACCTGAGAAAACGAACAAACTCCGGGTTTGTCTCCGAATCAAATCCTTCAGCAATATTGTGCATGGATGAACCTGCTGCATTCTGAATTTGTCTCTTCAACCCAAAGTCGCGAGCAAACCCGGCTTTCTCTGTCAGGCCGTAGACCTTGCGAGTTAGCTCACGAGTCAACTGCCATGCCTCAATATCCTCAAATCGATCTATTCTCATTTAACCTCTGGACATTGAACCTTGAACCTTGAACCCTGAACCCTGAACCTTGAACCCTGAACCTTTCTTCAGTCAAAAAGAGCAAAGAGTTGTTCTTCGCTCTCTTTAAAATTGATCTTTTCGTCAATATCCTGCCTTGAAAATGAATTTACCTTTCCTATCATTTTTATTGCATTATCTATTTCAGGATTGCTTCCTTCCACGTAGGCGCCTATATTAATCAAATCTTCAGCCTGTCTGTAGGTTGATACAATATTTAAAACATCGCCGACCATCTTCCGGTGTTTCTCATTCACAATACCTGCCATCAACCTGCTGATACTTTCCGTGACATCTATCGCAGGATAATGATTCTTTGCAGCGAGACTGCGGTCAAGGGTTATGTGACCATCCAGAATTGACCTTGCCGCATCAGCGATCGGTTCATTAAAATCATCGCCTTCCACAAGAACCGTGTAAAGACCTGTTATGCTGCCGCTATCTTCTAAACTACCCGCTCTTTCCAGCAACTTCGGCATAATGCTGAAAACCGATGGTGTATAACCTTTTGCGGTTGGAGGTTCTCCAACAGACAGACCGACCTCTCTCTGCGCCATTGCAAATCTGGTCACTGAATCGACCATAAGGAGAACTTCCATTCCCTGATCCCTGAAATATTCCGATATTGCTGTCGCCACATACGCCGCCCTCATCCTGATAAGGGGATGCATGTCTGATGTCGCCACAACGACCACGGATCTGGCCAGCCCTTCCTTGCCAAGACTATTCTCAATGAATTCACGTACTTCTCTTCCTCGTTCCCCGACAAGTCCGATTACATTTATATCAGCTTTTGTATTTCTGGAAATCATGCCGAGAAGAAAACTTTTGCCAACCCCGGAACCTGAAAATATCCCCATCCTCTGACCTCTGCCGCAACTGAACAACCCATTTATCACCCTGATTCCAAGGTCTATCGGTTTTGTTATCCTGCCCCTTTTAAGAGGATTAATCGGATCAGCATAAACTGGATATTCGCATTCCGCTTCTATTGGTCCCCTGTCATCAATAGGGTTGCCCAGACCATCAATGACCCTTCCCAGAAGATTATGACCTACTTTGACATTCGACTTTTTACCTGTGGAAAGAATCTTGCTGCCGGGGCCAACACTATTAAGGTTTCCGAACGGCATTAAAAGAACCTTTTCTTCCCTGAATCCCACAACTTCCGCACCGATTGTCCTGTTGCTGCCGTTCGGATAAATCCGGCACATCTCGCCTATGGAAGTTCCAGGATTATAGCCTTTCACTAAAAGACCAATAACACCGCTTACCTTTCCATAAACATTAAATGGGTTTGTAGCCTTAATTATTCTATGATATTTCTCAAAATCCATTTATTTAGGCTGAAGGCTGAAGGCTGTTAGACTGTTAGGCTGAAGGTATCCATTTCCCTTCAGTCTAACAGCCTAACAGCCTAAGAGCCTATCAACGACTCCCTGATCTTATCCAACTGCTGGTCCAGCCTGGCATCCAGTGTTACTGAATCTGTTTTTATCACTGCCCCGCCCTGACCGATTTTTTCATCCTTTTCAATCAATATATTACCGAAACTATCTAAGAAATCTGGTTTTACCTCTGTTATGTAACGGTGATCTTCGGGATTCAGGTGGATACTGATACCATCTCTCTCCTGCATATTTCTCATCGCATCGCTAATCACAGACAGAACAACTTCCCTGCTTGCGCTCACCTCCTTATGTATAACCTTTCCGGCTATTAGAAAAACAAGGTCGATTATTTCTTTTTCAAAGCCTTCCGAAAGTGCTTCCTTTAGTACTTTTAATTCTCTGATCAATTTCGCAACAGATTCTGCGGCAAGAGCCAACTTTTTCTTTTCCCGTTCTATGCCTTCTGTTACTCCTTTTGAAAAACCTCTGTCATGGGCTTCTTTTGCCGCAATTTTTATTTTTTCCTCTATCAGTTTTTCCTTTTGTTCCCCGGGTTCTTCAATCTCAGAACCGATATCCATGTTGTTCGTACGGACATTAAAACCTGCTTCATTTGCAGGGATGTGACAAATACTCCGAACAAAGCAAGCCGCGACTTTTCCCCTCGAACCTGCCCGCTCGTGCCCCAAGCCACTTCGCTTTGCTTGATCGGCGTGCGCGCTCACAGTGGCGGGCAGGTCTGTCAGTTTCACATCCTGAGCCCTGATAATCCTATCAGACGAATGCATCTTCTTTGTCACCCCCTGCAATTATTATTTTACCCTCGGATTCCAGTCTCTTTGCGGTCTCAATAATCATTCTCTGGCTCTTTTCCACTTCTGACAGTCTTATCGGGGGCATATCCTCTATATCTTCCCTGAGCATTTCAGCAGCGCGCGTTGACATATTTTTAAAGACCTTTTCTTTCATTTCATCGTCAACTATTTTGATGGCGCCGGCCAGGTCTTCACGGCTTATCTCCTCAAGCAATATTCTCATGCCCGTGTCATCCAGCCTGAAAATATCATCAAAAGTAAACATGAGGCTTTTAATCTCAGTTGCCATATCCGGGTCCATTTCCTCAAGCGATTCGAAAATTGCCTTTTCGCTCGACTGGCTCATCCTGTTTAAAATTTCTGCCATCATGTGAACTCCACCAACCTGCTCTTCTTTAGCATCTTCTACAATCATCTCTGATTCAAGGGTCTTAACCATCTCCTTCATAAACTCACGCGGGACGCTTCCCAGTGTCGTAATCCTTGCTATAATGTCTTTTTGCCTGTCAGGGGGGAGAGTTTCCAGGATCTCCGCTGTCTGTTCCGGTCTCAGGTGCGCCAGGATAAGGGCTATAGTCTGGGGATGCTCCATCTTTGTAAAATCCATCAGGATTCTCGGATCAGTATTCCTCAATTTTTCAATGATTAGGCTATTGGATGAAAAACTCTCCTTTTTAATCGATTCTATAAATTCTTTTCCCTCATTCTCTCCCAAAGCTTTCACTATAATACCTTCAACAACATTATCCTGAAGCGATACGATCCGCTTCCCCTTTTCCCGGGCAAGCGCGCAAAATTCACTGGCGACAGCACCGATATCTTTATCAGATATTTCGGTTAAACTGGTCATATACTTTCCGACGCGTCTGATCTCATCCGGTCCAAGATTTTTCATTACATTTGCCGCAACTTCTTCTTCGAGAGACAAAAGGAGCGCTGCCGCTTTTTCTTCCTTTGTCATATCCATACAATTTTCCTTGTTCAAGGTTCAGGGTTCATGGTTCATGGTTCGGGGTTACTGGTTGTTGGTTCTCTAATATCTAATCTTCTCACCTTCTAATCTTCTAATTCTCTAATCCTTCGATCCCTGAGCTGTTATTTGAGCCAGCTTCTCAATAACTCCGCAAATTTTCGTGCATCCTGACCGGCCAGGTTCCTCACAGCTTCTACTTCCTTAAAACCTTCATCCCCCAGTTCTTCCAGGTCCGGCGAAACGCCTTTGTCCTCTGGTCTGACTGGACCGCCGCCAGCGGCGGCCGGCAATGCCCTTTCGCCAACTTCCCCGACCCTGTCTCTTGTCATAATGAACTTAATTAAAGGACGTAGAATAAAGAACAAAGTAAACACAAGAACAATTAATGAAACAAAGTATTTTATGAGCGGAATAATTAGATGTAATTTAGACTTCCAGAAACCCTCCTCAACAGGCCCGATTTCCAGTTCCACTTTTCTGAAAGGAATACTGGTTACCACTATCTGATCGCCCCTTTCAACATCAAAACCGACCGACCTTTTAACAAGGTTTTTTAGAGTCTCTATTTCCTTTTTCGATCTTGGCTGAAACTCTTCAACACCCTTATCATTTTTGCTGTAAACACCATCTACCAGCACAGCCATTGACAATTTTTCCAGTTCCCCCACAGGCATTACGGTTTTGCTGACAACCCGGTTTATTTCGTAATTGACTATTTCATCCGTTTTTTCATGATCTGTGCCATAGTAGGGTTTTGCACTCTGTCCGCTGGTGGATCTGACAGTGCTTTTTCCTCCTCTGACGGGCGCGCTCAACTTTTCGCTCCTGCGATGCATGCTCCTCACAACAGGTTCTTCAGGATCGTAGGATTCCTCTGTTTTTTCCATAACTCTAAAGTCAAGAACAGCGGAAACTCTTGCCACAACTTTTCCTTGTCCCACCACCTTTTCCAGCATAGATTGAATCCTGTCAGACAAGTTTTTTTCTACATTTCTCTGAAATTCCATTTGTGAATCTGTTTGCTTCAACAATTGAGATCCGCTTTTGGCCGCTGACAGGATATTCCCTCCACCGTCAACTATCATTACCTCTTCCGGGCTAAGCCCTTCTACGCTGCCGGCCACCAGGCAGGCTATACCTTCTACCTGAGATGCACGCAGCTTCCTGCTCGTTTTTAATTTTATAATAACCGAAGCAGTCGGTTTTGCCTGTTTTTCAACAAAAAGTGATTTCTTGGGCATTACGATATGAACCCTGCTATGCTGAATCTCATCCAGGCCGTTAATTGTGCGTGACAATTCCCCCTGGAGCGCCCTTTGGTAATTCAGTTGCTGAACAAAATCGGTAACTCCGAAATTATTGTTGTCAAATATTTCAAAACCTACGCCTCCGCCCTTGGGCAGCCCGGAAGCAGCCAGGTCAAGCCTTAGTTCAGAAACATATTCAGCAGGGACCAATATGGAATCGCCGGCAGAAGATATCTTATAGGGAATCTTTTTTTTCTGCAATACAGCAACAATCTTGCCTGCATCCTCAGCAGAAAGGTTTGAAAAAAGCGTCTTGTATTCTTTCTGATTCATGAAAAGGACAAATGCCACTATGCTAATTAGAGTGATGAGAGCAACAACAAGAATGGATAATCTTTTCGATGTTGGCAATGATTTAAAAGTTTCCGCTAACTGAGAAAAAAATTGAAACACCAAATCCATATCTTCCTTTCACAAAGGTTCAGGGTTCAAAAGTTCAGGGTTTAGGGTTTAGGTTCAGGATTCAGGGTTCAATAATTCTGAGTTTTGGATTCCGACCTCTGTCCTCTGTCCTCTGTCCTCTGTCCTCTGCCCTCTGCCCTCTGACCTCTGACCTCTGCCCTCTGACCTCTGACCTCTGCCCTCTGACCTCTGCCCTCTGACCTCTGCCCTCTGATCCTTACACCTGCATCCGCATGACTTCCTGATAGGCATCTAATATCTTGTTCCTTACCTGCATCATTGTTCTGAAGGAAATATTTGCCTTTTCAAGCGCAATCATTGCCTCATGAATGCTTCCTGAATCACTGAGTTCCACCTTTGCGATAGCGGCATCTGCATCTAATTGAAGTTTGTTGATTTCCCCGATTTTGTCCTTTAAAACATTGCTGAAAGAACCATCGTTTTCCGCTACTTTACCGCTTTTTCCCGAAGTATCTGAAACCGGGGGTATCAGATCGCCCCGAATCAACATATCATTCATCTTTAAATGCCTCCCTGAACTTATAAAATCCCAAATTTCAATATTCAATGAAATAGGATAGTCGAGTAGGAAATTAGTCGGGTAGTCGAGTAGTTAACAACTCGACCATTTTCCTACTCGACTACTCGACCAAAAAGGTACTGGTTCCTGCTGCGACAGTGCGCAAGCACGGCGAGTGGGATTTTGACCCGCCGTGCTCGCGCCCGTCGCGGCAGGGTTTTGGTCATTGTAATTTATTTGTTATTTGTTATTTAGAAAAGGAAATTCCTATCCAATGCACTTATTTCCCTAATTCCAGCGCCTTGAGCGCCATGTTTTTTGTTGCATCGAATGCGGTAGCACAAGCCTCATACGCCCTGTTCGCAGTAATCATATCCGCCATTTCAACAACCGTATTGATGTCAGGCATGGCCACAATGCCCTCTGAGTCTGCGTCGGGATGAGCCGGATCTAAAACCTTCCTTATGCTGTCTCTCTCTTCCATAATACCTTCCACCTTTACCCTGCGCAAGATATCATCAAAACTGCCTTCGACCGGCTCAGAAGAAAAAATAATGACTTTTCTTCTGTATGGCCCACCCTCAGGCGTACGCGTTGTGTTAATGTTGGCAAGATTCGATACAATAACGTCCATCTTTGCCCTCTGGGCCGCAAGCCCTGAAGCGCAAACCCCAAAAGCCGGCATGAATTCCATATTATTTTGTCTCCTTCAAAACAGTATTCAAGCCCCTGAACTTTCTTGCCAGAAGCTCTACGGTAAGATTATACATAAGATTGTTTTCCGCCAGTTTTGCCATTTCACTGTCAAGATCGACTCTTTCCCCGGAATCGATTACCTCAAAACCGGCTTTATCAGCGGAATTCAACTGTTCAAACATGTGCCCGCGTCTGCTTCCGGTCATCGTTACCCCGCCTTTACTGATAATGGCCTCCAGTTCTTCTTTGAAAACAATATCCTTGGGCCTGTAGTTTGGAGTATCTATATTTGCGATGTTTGAACTTATTACCTTATGCCTTTCCGATCGAAAATCCAAACCTGCAGACAACATTTCAATGGTTTTACCAAATAACGCATCCATAATAACATTCCTTTATGTGTTTAATGGTATTTTTATGCAATACTGATACCAGGATGCATGGCTTAAAAGCAGAAGGTGAGAAAAGCAGAAGGTGAGAAGGTTAGTAAAGAACTCAAAAACAAACCTTCTAACCTTCTAACCTTCTAACCTTCTAACCCCTGCTTCCTCCTTATACCCATTGAGTTTATTACGAATAGTTCGCACACTTATTCCTAAAACCTCTGATGCCCTGGTCCTGTTTCCTTCCGCCTTTTCCAGAGTTTTAAATATAAGTCTTTTTTCCATCTCCCTTAACGTGGTATTTTCCGGGGCGACCGATTTTAATGATGCTTCCGCCGGTTGTCCGCATCTCTCGCCTTCTTTTTCCAGATAGAGATGTTCAGGCAGGATCGTTTCGCCCCCGGACAGCAGCACCGCCCTCTCAATCACATTTTCCAGCTCCCTTACATTGCCAGGCCAGTTATAACTTTCAAGTAGTTGCTCAACTTCCTTTGATAACGCGGGCTTGTCCGTCTTGCCGAGCCGGCTGTACTTTTCCAGAAAATGCCGGCAGAGTAACAGCACATCCCCATTTCTTTCCCTCAAGGGATAAATGCTCACAGGCACAACATTCAAACGGTAATAAAGATCGCTCCGGAACTTTTTGTCCTTAATATATTTTTTTAAATCTGCATTTGTTGTGGCAATTATTCTAACATCCACAGGCACAGATGCCTTGCCTCCCAGCCTGTCAACCTCAGATTCCTGTATAACCCGAAGGAGCTTTGCCTGAAGCTGAACATCCATTTCGCTGATTTCATCTAACAGCAATGTGCCGCCACTGGCTAATTCGAATTTGCCAAGCCTCACTCGGGACGCACCGGTAAATGCGCCCTTTTCATGTCCAAACATTTCGCTCTCAAGAAGATCATGAGGAATAGCCGCACAATTTACCGCCACAAACGGCATATCCGCCCTTCTGCTGTTGAGATGTATATACCGGGCAACCAGTTCTTTCCCAGTGCCGCTTTCTCCTTGTATCAAGATGCTTGATTTGCTTCCGGACACACCTTTCAGCAGCTCCAGAAGGTCAAGCATTTTTTTGTCCTTTGTAATAATCGTTTTTTCCCGAGACAAACCTCCCTTTACGTCATGCTTTGATCTATGCCCTTCCTTTCCTTGTTTTTCAGCAACCACTTTTTTAACAAGTGATTCCAGATGATCTATAGAAAAGGGCTTCATAAGAAAATCCGCAGCCCCTTCTTTCATAGCTTCAACTGCGGTATTGACTGTACCGTATGCCGTTATGACTATAACAGGAGTTTTAGAAGAAACTTTCTTAATGCCGCGCAGGACATCCATGCCGCCCATCCCGGGCATCCTCATGTCGGTTATAACCACTTCAAATTTATCCTCCTGAAATTTTTCAAGAGCCTCAGCGCCACTCACTGAGACTTCAACTTTATATCCGCAGCTCTCCAGAGATTCGAAAAGAGCAATCCTCATTGAGGGCTCATCGTCAACAATTAGAATCGTTTTTGTTTTCATAGCGCTCCGTAATCAATTCAGGTTGGTTAGGCTGTAGTCTAAAGGCTGTTAGTTGCAGCCTTCAGTCTAAAAGCCTTCAGCCTATCTACCTGAGTAGTTATTGGAAATGTAATATTAAAAGTCACCCCGCCACATTTGTTGTTTTCTACATCTATAGAACCACCATGAATATCAACGATATTGTGGGCAATAGCAAGACCAAGACCCGTGCCTTTCTGCTTTGTGGTAAAAAAAGGATCAAATATCTTTTTTATATTTTCATCAGGTATTCCGCTGCCGGTGTCCCTAAAACTGATTTCTACGTTTGAATTGTGAGAGTTCTTTTTTTCATCGTTGCCGCCGGAAATCCGCGTTTTAATATAAAGATTCCCTCCGCCAGGCATCGCCTGCATGGCATTCAGCATAAGATTCAAAAACACCTGTTTTAGCATCTCGGCATTTCCGGCAACTACAGGATCAACATCTTCATAGTTTGCAATAAGAATGATATTCTCTTTCCCTAAAATCTGTTCGGAAAAAATTATAATTTCTTTAAGCACACTATGAATGCTGATTTCCTTTATCAACGGCTTTTGATCTCTTGCAAACATAAGCAAATTGGATATTTTATTGTCCATATCCTTTACAGCGCTTATGATATGAGATGCCCTGTCACGGTTCTTTTTTTCTTTCAGCTCCTTTATCAACAAAGAAGCAAAAAGCCCTATGCTCCCCAGGGGATTTCTTATTTCGTGAGCAATATTCGCCGCTGTTTCACCCATTGCAGCAAGTTTTTCCGTTCTTTTTACCCTTTCTTCCAGCTTCGAAATTTTTGTAATATTGCGAAGAACAATAACCATTCCTATTTCTTCATCATTCTCTGTCTTGACGGCAGAGGCAAAAATCTCTAATCTCCTTGCTTTCAATCTTATTTTTTCTCCCACACCGCCATCAAAATGTTTGAGGTCGAAACGCCCTTCAGGATCAGAGGGGAATCTGTTTTCAAGCAGTAAATTTACATTCACCCCCACGGCATCCTCTCTCGAAAATCCGGTAAACGCCTCGGCACACTGATTCATCATTGTTGTTTTTCCTTTTAGATCCGCCACAATCACGCCGGTCGTAAGGCTCTCGATGATATTCTGAAGATAGCTGCTTATCTCATCTTTCTCTGCCAGGGCTTCTTGCAATTCAATATTTTTGGAATCCAACTCCTTATTTATAGCCTCAAATTTTTCTTCCAAATCGGCAAAAGCCTTTTGCAGCCTCGTGGTTGCCCGATCAAAGCTCTCAAATGATTGTTGCAAAAACGGGTTTTTTTCTGCCTGTGCGTCGCACGCAGACAGGTCTGGCCCGCTCTTCGTTGCCATCTCCAAATTGTTCACAAGCTCCTTTCTTCAGGGATCAGGGGTTGTTTTGAAAGATGAACGTCCAACATTGAACATTGAACGTCGAACGTCGAATAATGATGTCGCTCGGCTCTGCCAGTTTATAAATTGGCAAAATTCCTTATTCAAAATTCGATGTTGGACGTTCGATGTTCGATGTTCATTTTTTTTAGTCCCGAATATATGCCCCATATTTATCAGTCCAGTTTTTATTTGCCGTATAATAATCCACCACTCTCGGCCAAAATTCACCGCCGGTGTCCCCTTTTAATAAACTGAAGAATTTATCAGCCATAGGCTTATTGCCAAGATTTGCATATCCCCGCCCTATATTGAACAGGGCCCACATGTTTTGTTCGCCTTCAGAAGCGCTTTCCCCAGAATTCATCAGGGATCGTTCATACATCGGGATCGCCTGCTGATACTTCCCTTTATTATACAAACAATCTCCCATGCCCTCATAAGAATCCATAATCACAGGGGCCAAATGTTTTTGCGCACCGCTGTCGCAATTTTTCAGAACCCTCTTATAATTTATCAGCGCTGATGAATACATGCCCATCTCTCTCAGTGAATCAGCATACTTTTTACAGATCTCTGACCTCTGACCTCTGACCTCTGAGCCCAAAACTTTCGAGTAAAAACCGGCAGCCTCTTTTAAAAGCCCATCTTTGTAAGAAATATCCCCAAACAGATTCACGGCGGCAATTGCTATCCCTTTATCCCCTCCCATGTGATTTCCATGCAGCCCCTTTAATCTCTTTTTTGCATCTTCATAACGGCCCCTCTCATAATCAATTTTCGCCATCTCAAGCAAAAGCCTGCTTACCCTTTTATCCTTCCCAAATACACCAATTATTTCCCCGAAGAATCCGGCCGCATGGTCTAACAGACCAATTTTCTTCAGACTGCTGGCAATTTTAAACAACATATCAAAATTACCGTTCTTAAGCAGGGTCTCTTTGTCGGAATTAAAATATACATCCGAAACAGCGATATAGTCTTTCGTTGAATAAAGATCGTCAATTAGACAGCCTGCACTCAATGCGAGTTTTCTCTCGCCTGCTTTTCTATGCTTTCCGTAAGGAAATTCATTCAGCAGAAAATTGTAGTTATCAAACGCCTCACGATACTTTTTCTTTTTTATCAGCGCCTCTCCCTTACGAAATATTAACTCTTCCTCCATATCAAGATCGAAAAATTTTCCCGCCATTTTTTCGTATGTCTTAATCGGAGCCCCGTAATAATCCACCCCTGGAAGGATATATAGCGGCAATTTTATTTCCGGATCTTCAACACCGATATTCGCCATAATAAACGCGCTATCCAGGGCTTCCCTGCTGCCGGGATACCGTTCAACCACCAAACTCAGCGCTTTAAGGGCGCTGCGCAATTGTCCCATTGCCTCAAAGCAACGGGCAATCTTATAAAGAGTGTCTCTGCAATGTTTGCCGTCTGGAAACAGATTCAAATAAACAAAGAAAAATCCCAGAGCATTATCATATTTTCCGGTTTTAAAGTAACGTGAGCCCAACTTCAAAAGAGTATCTTCCGGAATATCTTCCAGGGCAGGCCACTTTTTCAAAGCACTGCCATACCAGATATCAGCGTCGTTAAATTGGCACATCTGAGAATAGCAATTTCCCGCGCCAAAATATGCGTCTCTGACACGTTTGCCGTCTGGAAATCTTTTTATGTATTCTTTAAATTTCTTGATTGCTTTGCTGAATTTCCTTGTTTTGTAATACATTTTGCCTGTCATGTATAAAGACTCCGGCATGTAGTCTGATTCAGGATATTTCGAACAGAGATTTTTAAATTCCGTTAACGCTTCGTAATGAAAATTTAAGCGGCTGTAACTTTCGGCAATCCTGTAAATGGCCCGCGCATTTTCCTTTTTTGTGCCGGGATAGTATCGGATAATATCTCTATATTGATCAATGGCTTCTGAAACATGTTGTTTATTCCCCTTTTTTCCTAAAAAATAGTAACAATCAGCTATACGCATCATCGCGGCTTCATTTTTCTCAGTTTTAATTATATCATTGAATTTGCTTAAAGCCTCTTCGTATCTTCCGGACGTAAAATCGCTCATAGGGCTGTCATACGGTTTCTCGACCGTCTTCACATCCTGATCCTCTTTATTAGGCAACGTAATCTCTTTTGGACTCGGTTGCACAACCTTTTTATCGGCCGGCATAATCTCTTTATCAGGCAGCAATGCAGCCTCTTTTGTGTTCGGCGAATCCGGCCTCTTCTCTGCTGAATCAGGGACAGGAGATATTTTTCCCTCTGCCTCCATTTTTGCTAAAGCAGGGTTATCTTCAGGTTCGGTTTTAAATATTATGAAACTCTTAATTACCCCCTTTTCTCTTAATTCCTTCCCGGCCATCAATGCCTCTATTCTACCATTATATTTCCTTACAAATACGCGGAGACCTTTCTTTTTATTCGGGATGTTCACTGTTTTACAGAAAGAATCATAACCCTGCGCTTTTAGCTTGTTGACCAGCGCTGTGGCGTCATCAAAATTTTTACACGAAGACACCACATAAACACCGCGATATTCATCTTCAGCCTCTCCGCCGGAGCTTCTTGAACTCGACAAAAAAATGAACAATACGGTTAAAATAAGAAGAATAACAAATTTGACATGCAACATCTCTGATCTGAAAAAAGTCATTGTTTACAGTCTCGTAAAAAGTTTACACAAAAAAATTCCCCTAAATCCACCTTTGAATTACACACCATTCCGATGGGCGAAACAACAGGGTTTAATTTACCACAGTTTGCCGCAGGATAATTCCTGTAAAAGCAATTTATATGCCAAGCATCTTTGATAAATTCGTAAAAAGTCAAATCAAGCTGATATGTCATTTCGACCGCAGGGAGAAATCGTATCTTTTCAATTGGTTGCAATAAGATTTCTCCTATTGTCGAAACAAAGATTTCTCGTTTCACTCGAAATGACAGGCCAGTAGGACTTTTTACGACTTCATCATTTTTTGACTGTTTTAATTAAAAATTGTCTAAAGTTTTTCAATTTTTTTGCCGATTAAATTCTTAGATAATTATGCCAAGAGATTTTTAAAAAATGCTCAATTTTGCTCAGGTTCAAGGAAGGCGAAAATTTGAGCGCTGATGCTTCACTGCGTGTAACCGCCGGAATACATTGAGTATATCGAAGCTTAAAATTTGGGCTTGACGCAATAATTGGGCAAAAGGGGACTTTTGCAAAGGTCTCATGGGAGGTGTGCCATGACAATATCAACATATCAGGTAGAGAGCGTTCTTAAAGCATACAGCAGGCAAACCAGAATGGAAAATCGTATACACCGTAATCCTGAAAACTTAAACAAATATGCCGATATTGTAACTCTGTCATCCGGAGAAAATAAAAAAGAAGCCTTTGACAAAATATCCTACAGCCTTTTGGATATCATCTTGCAAAATAAAAAAATAAAATAAGCGGGTTTATGAGCGATCAATATTACAGAAATGGAAAATCAATCCTTGTCGTGGACGACGATCAGTCTACGCGAAGGTTCATTACTGATGCTCTCAGAGAAGGAGGTTATTCCAACACCAGGGAGGCTGAAAACGGAATCCAGGCGCTTGAAACATTCCGAAAAGAGCCCTGTGATCTGGTAATCAGCGATTTGAAAATGCCGGGCATGGGCGGCTTGGAGTTTTTAAGTCAAATCAAAGAGTTAAACCCTTCCATACCCGTCATCATCATGACCGGCTACCCAACAATCGATATCGCGGTTTCCTCAATAAAGCAAGGAGCTTTTGATTTTCTCACTAAACCCTTCACAATAGAAAACCTAATCTTAAAGGTGGATCTGCGCCTCAAAGAGAGCTCCGTTCTGACCGAAGAAGATCTCAATATCGAGAAGACGAACCGGAATCTGAAAGAAAAAATCAGAAAACTGTCAACAATCAGCTTAATTTACGAACAAATCGAAAAGACGCCTGGAAACAATGATGATATATTTCAAAAAATCGTGAAGCTTGCCCTCGATGTAACCGGCGGAGAAAAATGCCTGCTGGTTCTTTTTGACGAAGCAAACGACAAGTTCTACAGGGAAATATTTCAAATCAAAGGCGAATATTCCATCAGCCCCGCGTCCCGCAGGGAGGGTGACACGATGGTGGAGAGTCTAAAAGGCTTTTTCAAAGAGGTGGCACGAAAAAGGAATCCCCTGCTCTTAAACTCAAAAGAGCCAAATGGCTTTTACCGCTCTCTGATCTGCGCGCCACTGATGATCAGGAATAAAGTCTTTGCCCTTATTACCGTAACAAGCAAAAATGCTATCTATAATTTCACCCAGAAAGATCTCTCTTATATGCTTAACATCACGGCACAAACCTCGCTTCATCTGGAAAACAAGCTTCTCTACGAAAGTTTATTCAGCAGCATAATGGACACCTTTGAATCGCTGGTTCACTCGATCCATGAGCGGGACCATTACACGGAAAGACATTCACAGTCTGTAACAAAACTTGCCCTCAATACGGCCCGAGCCATGAACTGCTCTGCCTGTGAAATAGAATCGCTGAAAATTGCTTCCCTGCTGCACGACATAGGAAAAATCGCCATACCGGATAAAATACTCCTTAAAGAAGGGCCTCTAACAGATGAAGAATATACCGTTATTAAGGATCATCCGATTGTCGGAGAAAATATCCTGAAACCGGTTATACTTATAGATGCTGAAAGAAGAATCATCCGGCACCATCATGAAAGATGGGATGGCAAGGGGTATCCTGATGGGCTCTCAGGGCAAGATATCCCTTTTCTTTCAAGAATTTTAAGTGTGGCAGACTCCTTTGATGCCATGACAACAGATCGTCCTTACCGAAAGGCGCTAAGCATAGATAAGGCAACAGCCGAACTGCAGAGAAATTGCAATATTCAATTTGACAAAAATGTTGTGGACGCATTCATAGGGTTGCAAGATCAGCTCTTTCACCCCGCCCCTGCCCCCTGATACAATTCTGGCATATAAAATGCATTCTCTAATAGTTATGAAAAGGGAGCATTACCAATTTGTTAAAGCCGAAAACATAAACTCTATTCGGGCGGGATAAACCCGCCCCTACGAAATTTGATGCACGTAACCCGTAGGGGCGGGTTTACCCCGCCCGATAAATGACGATGCTGTGGGATATCATTCCAATTTTAACAAACTGGTAATACTTCCTGTGAAAATCAATTCGCAAAAAGTGGTTCTTCGACTTTTTACGAATTCATCAAAGCTTGACGCATACGACAAAAAAATGACGCTTCCTGTTGGGACAGACATTTAGGTTTGAAGATTCCCTGTAGCAAGCTGCAGGGAATCTTCGACCGTAAGAAAGTTGGCTATTTTTAGATTCGCTCGCTAACCCTGCCCTTTACCCATAAGTTATTTCTCCATTAGCAATTAACAGTTATCAATTGATTATTAACTATTATTATTGGCTTTTGGGGCATAAATATAAAAACATAAAACAAATAATCAATAATCAATTGTTAATAACTAATTGTTAATTAAGGATAAAAATATGTCTCAATACTTATGGGTAAAGGGCAGCGCTAACCCCGCGGCAAGCCACGGGGAATGCGCTCGCTATTGCGGTTCAAAAGAAAATAGGTGATATAATGGTTAACAAGTCAAAGAAGTTTTCAGAAGTTAAACCTGCTGCGACAGTGCGCAAGCATGGCGAGGCGGCCGGGCTAAACCAGAGAAAAAACGTAAGAGTAGATGACGTACTCAAAATTGATTATCGGAAGATTCCGCAGAAAGATTACGAGACGTGCGAAAACAAACCGGAAATTATTCTTCAGAAAATTTTTGGCAAACCCTTTGAAGCGCCCAAAATCGAGGATGTTAGTTTAGAATTGCTCTACATGCTTATATATCAGGCAAACCAGAAAATAGACCGTATTCTGGATATGCTGGAAAGCAAAGATGCTGAAAAATATGAATCTATGAATAATGAATGTGTGAATATCAGTGGTTCAGGAATGAGATTCATCGCAAACCAAAGTTTTTCGATTGGCGATATTGTTGCCCTTAGAATTTTTCTTCCCTTAGCCTCCAAGACGTGGATAAATATACTTGGGAAAGTAGTCTCGGTCACAGAATCAGGGGCGGAAAATAGGTATGAGGTTACTGTTAAATTTAAAGAATTAACTGAAAGCGACCGGGAAATTATCATTAGATATGTGTTTAAAAGGCAGAGAGAACTCCTCAGACTTACATCCGACTCAAAAAGCCGAGAAACCTTGAACTTTGAACCTTAAACCTGACTGGTTAAACCATTCCATTAAAAAGCATGCCGACAAGTTCTTCCATTTTTACATGCAATCGCTGCAGCTCTTCAGGCGGAATTTCACGGATTAACTTTCCTGTTTCTTTTTCAGACACAGTAATCGCGGTTTTTTTACTTTTCTCCCCGTATGTAGAAAAGGCCATGTTTATATTCATCCTGTCTATGTACCCCTGAAGTTTTTCCACTAACTCTCTTGCCTGTTGATTACTAACAGATCCGCTTATCTCATGTTCAGACGTCTTCCCATGGTCTTCTTCTGCACGCGGATTCCCGGAAACAACGGGCTTGTTCACCGGATATTCCGATATCTTCAAAGGCTCCGCGTCAATTCTATCTATGGTGATATCCATTTTCCAATACCTCCTCTTAATACGGGTTACGCGCATCAAATTTCGTAGGGGCGGGTTTATCCCGCCCGAATAGAGTTTATGTTTTCGGCTTTAACAAATTGGCAATGCTCCCGCGAAACTTGTCCTCGACCCAAGCGGCAATCAGAGATCAGATGTCAGATTAAAGCAATTATCTGTTTTATCAGGCTCTTAACACCTAAGACCTGATGGATTCGTAAAAAGTCCCGATTCTGTCACTCCGGCGAAAGCCTGAGTCCAGAACCTATTGAAATTAATAGATTCCGGCTTTCGCCGGAATGACGAAAAAAGTATTTTCCGACTTTTTACGAATCCATCATGATTAGTAACAGCAAGAACTCTGCTAAATAAAAAAACCTGTTTTTTTCCTTTCTTGACTTTTTACCAATCTTTCAGCTAACTTTCAGCTAATATTTGGCATCCTTCATTTTGAGGTAAAAGTAGTTAACACTTTTATTGGAGCTAAAAACTGTAAATTGTAGAAGAGGCTTCCAGCCTCTTTGATCAGCGGCAGGATGCCGCTGCCACTTTTCAGTTAAGTGTAAACTGCAAAATAAAGGATGCCTAATATTTTATATGTTTGGCGGTAAAAAATCCGACTTTTTACGAAGTCATCAACCTTGATAAGACACTGGATCGCCGAGGAATCAGGAAAGAAATGGAGTAACCGTTCACGGTTTAGAGGTTCAAGGTTAAAAAATATTACAAAATGATAAATCCTAAAAAAGAGATAGAGAAGATTTTAAAAAATAATCGGCGTTATTTTTGGGACAAAGGCCCATTAAACCCTAAGCGAGATGAATACATTATAATTGAGCGTGTACTCGAATTTGGGACTGAAGATGAAGTTGACGTCATTTACAATTATTATGGAATTAAAGCCATTAAATCAGTTGTAAAAGAAAGTAGAGAGCTAAGTCCAAGAACTGTAAATTATTTTACTTTGTTTTTTGGCCTTTCAAGACAGGAGACAAGATGTTTCTCAGATGTATCACCCAGGATATGGCAGCCATTTTAAACAGCAACATTATTACTTATCTTCCCAAACACGTCTATCTCGCAGGAGGATCTGCTGTTGCCCTGTATTTCGGTCACAGACTGTCTGTTGATTTAGATCTTTTTACGCCAGAAGAATTTAACAGTTTTGATCTGTCCAATATTATATCGGATAAATTCAAGTCCGGTTTCAAGATTACAAAAAGCATAGTTACAAAAAACACTCTTGTCATGAGCTTTAATGACACAGGATTTAGTCTCTTTACTTACAAATACCCTTTGTTGGATAATACCACAACAATGAAAAATATACCCATTCCGGTTGCTTCACAACTGGATTTGTCTTTGATGAAATTAATTGCAATTAACCAGAGAGGAACTTGTAAGGATTTTATCGACATGAAGTTCCTAATTGAACGAAATAATTATACATTTAAATGGCTTACAGAAAAACTTACAAAAAAATACAATGTTGGCAATGAAATGTCATTACAGCTAAAAAAGAGCCTTGTATATTTTGATGATGCCGAGAAAGATTTGAATGTCAATATGTATAGTGAAAACAAAAATAATTTTGAGACACTAAAGAAAGAAGACTGGCAACCAATAAAGAAATTCTTTGTGAAAAAATATCTATAAACAAAAAAACCCCGCTCCTGCAAAGGAACGGGGTTTTGGTTTACAGTTTTAGCTCCATGCTCCATGCTCCATACTCAATGCTCCATACTCAATGCTCCATGCTCTCTCCCAGATCAACGAGAAGAACGTTTTCGCTTGCCGTCTCTTGAACGGCTTCAGTAAAGCCGCTTTTTGAGATCAATAAAAAATACTTCCGACAAGCTGACAACGTCTTTATTTTTTCTGCCTTTTTTCTTAATTCCCCAAGTATTTTGATACCCACCGGCTTTTTTTGCCACTTAATCTCCCCCAACAATACATTCTTCTCTTCACGATCAATGGCCATAATGTCGATTTCAATATTTTTGTCCCAATAGCGCCCCAGCCTTTCGTAATCAAACGGGAGTGTTCCTGTCAGTGTTTCCAGAACATCCACGATAATCTTTTCGCAATGTCGTGACACATAGTAGTCAAATTCCGGGGCGATCTTCTCCCGCCACACGAAGTCAATCTTTTCCATTTCCAGATGCCTCAGGTTAGGTCGAACAAAGCGAAGCCAGAAATTAATGAATGGATCACGAATGAAATAAAGCCCTTTTTTCGACTTGTGGGGGTATTTCTCGGTAACCGGCACTTCACGGTACGTAATATGCAATTGATCCAGGACAGATAAATATTTGGTAAGATTGGATTTATCCATGCCGGTTTTGCCGGCTATCTCACCGAATTTATGACTGCCTGACGCAATCGCTGAAATGATTGGGAAGTAAGAACGGGGTTCTTTGAATTCTTCTCTCAACAGAAAATCGACTTCTTCATACAAAACCTCCCCTTTTTTTAGAATCTTGCTCCTGATGTTTTTTTCTATATTTGATTTTGGATCAAGGAATTGTGCGTAATACGGTATTCCACCGATAACGCTGTAGATTTCAATCAGGCGAATCAGGTTGGCTTTCGGGAAAAAGCCTGCCGTTTCTATTAAGTTGAAGGGCTCCAGTTTCCATTGGCCTGTTCTCCGTCCATAAAGAGGAGAACCTGCCCCCAAAACTTCCTTTTCCATCATTGCAATACTCGACCCGTTAAGGATTAACACAATCTTATCATTGTGTACCAGGTACTCATCCCACCCTTTCTGAAAAATTGAAGGAATAGCCGGATCTGTACTGATCAGATAGGGAAATTCATCAATGATCAGGGTAAACCTTTGTGACCTCTTCTCTTTCAGATAAACAAAAACCTGCTGCCACTCTGAAAACGGCTTGATCATGAGGAGAAAATCATTGAAAAATTCGGCAATGGCCTCGGAGAGCTGGAAAAGCTGGTCTTTTTTCGAACTTTTAACGGCCAGAAAATATATGGCGGGATATTGGCTGCAGAACTCCTTGAGCAGACAGGTCTTCCCGACCCTTCTCCTACCCCACAAGATTACAAGTTGGGCGCCTTTTTCACGAAACTTTTCTACGACAAATCTCAGTTCTCTTTCTCTATTAATCATAGGTAAACCAATTATTATAATTTATCTACCTATAATATTTCAGAGATATCGCAAAGTCAAGAACAAAAAAAATAATTAGCCGCAGATGAACGCAGATGAACACAGATTAATAGCCGCAAAAAAGGGCATCTTTCAAAATAGGTTAAAAGTAGTTTACACTTTTTTAAAAAAGAAAAATCTCACGCAAAGGCGCAAAGACGCAAAGTTTTTCCAGCTCTACGAGCCGGAGGCCACAAGCCTGAATCAATTTAGCTATTTGTATTTACAGCATTTAGTAGGGCCGAAAATTCCCAAAGTTTTTCTTCATTTCCTTTCTTTGCGCCTTGGCGCCTTTGCGTGAGGTTCTTGAAAAGTGTAAACCGGCAAATGAAGGATGCCTATAATTTTATAATTTCCTATACAATTAAAAAACAATAACTTCGTGTTCTTCGTGTGCTTCGTGGTAAATAACAGGCTATAATTAGAATTGCTGCAAAATCGCAATAGCGCTTGACACAACTATAGCAGAATTTCTATCATAGGTTTATCATCCCTTGGATCCTGCCTTGTGGGTGGAAACCATCGTACCGGGGTCTAAAATGAATTGGTAGAGAAGAAAAAAAAACCGGAGGTATATGATGAAAACAGCTCGGCAAATCACAATTAGTGCAGAAGAGTTGCAACGGACGTTAGAAGACGTTATCAGACGTGTTGTAAGAGAAGAACTGTCAAGACTTTCCAAGCAGGGGAAAAACATGTTTTACCTTTCTCCAGACATGCCTTTGTATGAAGACATGCAAGAAATTTCCCAGAGGAAGGCAGCAAACGACATTGAATTATATCCGCATCACAAGGTGTGGAATGAGTAACTACTCTGCGAAATATGAAAAGCAATTTACACAAAATCTGCGCCGTTATGCATCTTTGCGGCAACGCATCAAACGTAGTGTTGAACGTGTATTATCAGCGCCATATAACATAGAAAGGCAGGAAGATAAAGAAATCCTGTCGATCCTGTTAATCCTGTCTAATAATAAAAAACCCCGCTCCTGTTAAGAAACGGGGTTTTGTTTTAAGGTTTATTTTCAGCTCCAAGCTTTAGGCTTTGAGCTTCTATCTTTCAGCTATGCCTGCCCCGTTAAATTTATTTTTCTTTTTATTTAACCAGGGCCAGCTCCATGCTCTAAGCTCTTCGCTCTATGCGCTATGCTCTCCGTTCTATGCTCCATGCTCCATGCTCCTACCCAAACAGCGCCAAGACCTGCTGCGGCGCCATATTTGCCTAAGCAAGTATGGCCGTGCCGGCCTGGAGCAGGATCTGATTTTTCACCTTGATTTCTCAAAAAATAAGTGGTAGAAAATTCACAACTTGAGAGTTCATAGTTCATAAGTTCATAAATAAGGGTACAGAGTTTTATGAAAAAACAAATAGGTAAACACTTTCTTAATATTTCATTGGTCTTTTTGGGAGGCGTTTTTATCCAATCGGCCCTAAAAGAAAGCTGGTTAGTTGCCATTATTGGACTGGCTTTCAGCCTGTTTTTTACCTGCGTCGGAGCAGCCATACTTCGCGCCATAGAAAGGGATTGATTATGCTAACTGTATTTATCATAGCCGGTATCGCGTTCGGGATATTAGGGATATATTTTTACAAGACATTATCCAAAAAGAAAACTTAAATTTCTACTTTCCAATTTCAAGTTTCAAGCCGTGAACGGCTACATAAAATCTTCGTGTTTCTTCGTGTACTTCGTGGTAAAAATAATAAAAAACCCCGTCTCCTGTTAAGAAACGGGGTTTTGGTTTAAGGTTTATTTTCAGCTTTGAGCTTTGAGCTTTAGGCTTTGAGCTTTAGGCTTTGAGCTTTCAGCTTTGACCTTTCAGCTTTCAGCTTTGAGCTTTCAGCTTTAGGCTTTCAGCTTCTACCCTTCAGCCTATCCACCTGAGTAGTTACACCATTCCATTAAAAAGCATTCCGGAAAGTTCTTCCATTTTTACATACAGTTGCTGCAACTCTTCAGGCGGGATTTCCCGGATTAATTTTCCCGTTTCTTTTTCAGACACGATTTATAATTGTAGCTCAATGTCATTAACTTAAGCAGTAGTTGTCGCTGTGGGAGCGGCTTTTAGCCGCGATTGTGGCTTTGGAGCGCACATTTTTCGTGGCTGAAAGCCACTCCCACAAGCAAAGTTAGCTTAAGTTAATGACATTGAATTGTAGCTAATAAGATTTCACTATAAAATATATCTCGGACCCCATTTCCATGAGGATTAAAGCTTTTCTGCCAAATGTCGATAATAGATATATGGAAACCTTTGCATAATTTCACTTTTGTCATTGCGAGTCGACTCTTGGCCGAGATGGCAATCTTTAACCTAAAATGAGCGGTTTTTTGCTCGATCTGCGCCGATCTCTTGCGCATAAAGGCTTCGCAAAAAATCCCTTAACTTAGGGTTGCTCAAAAATAAGTTCGCGATTTTAAGTGTTAATGTAAAGTTATTTTTGAGCGAGCCCTTAGGTACTAACAAAAAGGCCTGCTTCGTCACTTCTTTTCTCGCAATGACCGGAACGTCAATTATGCAAAGGTTTCATAAAGTGATAAAATAATAACGAGGGAGGATTGTTGAAAATGGATGTCACAACTACCAATATCAACATAGAAAATGTGAGAGTGCTCGATGAGGCGCCAGCAAAGCTCCCCTCGACAGACAGAAAATATGAAGAAAACCCGCTGAAAAAGACTGCCGCACAGGATAAACTCTTAAATAAGCAGGAAGTAAAACACCTGACGGAGAAAATCCAGGATGGCCTGGACAGGATAAATATCAGTCTGCAATTTTCCACATACGGTGAAAATGATGAAAGGACTGCAGTCACTGTGACCGACAAAGAGACGGGAGAAGTGATACGTAAGATCCCACCTGAAGAACTTCAACAATTATATCTTAAGATGAATGAACTTACCGGCATGCTTTTTAACCATGCTGTTTGATTAATCGTAGCCGTTCACGGGTTTAAAGGTTCAAGGTTCTGGGTTAAGGTAATCCTGAACGGTGAACCCTGAACTTATGAACGCTTACAGAAATAGGCGCCACCTTTAATATTTGCCCGTCGAAAGTTCGACATAAGCCATGCTCAATTATTGTTTGTAAATCGCAGGGTGCGTTTTACGCACCAAAAACATTCCATTTTGCCCATCAAGTATTTTATCATTCGTTCATTCAAATGATATACATGCCGTTGATGGTGCATAGAATGCACCCTACATCTTCTGCCCTTTACCCATAAGTTGTCTCTCCATTAACAGTTATCAATTGATTGTTAACTAGTGCCTGAACGAAAACCCCCTCTTGTTGTCATTTCGACCATAGGGAGAAATCTTTTTTCTCGTTCCCATGCTCCAGCGTGGGAACGCATACCATAGTATGGGTTCCCACGCTGGAGCATGGGAACCAGGCAGTCCGCCAAAGGGCTCTGACAGAATCGAAATAACAGCTTTTGGTTAGTTTTCGTTCAGACACTAACTATTATTATTGGCTTTTTGGGCATAAATATAAAAACATAAAACAAATAATCCACGCCCTGGCGTGGTTAATTAAGGATAAAAGTATGTCTCAACACTTGTGGGTAAAGGCCAGCCCTATCCACCTGAGTAGTTACGTCTTATATTGACAGGCTAAAATATCCGGGAGTATTCGTCCGGGAAGGAACGTATTTTTTGATTAGTTTGTGGCTGGTGGAAACCTTTTTTAGCTCGCCGGCAACTCTTTCCCTCTCATGAGCAACAAGCGTTCTTATTTCCATATCCAGAATCTCAACTCTTTCTATAACCTTCCTGATACTCTTGATGATGGATTGAATGCCGTTTTTGTCTCGGGGAGAGATCGATTTCCATATATCTTTCTGAATTCTCTGCTGTGGTGTCAATCTTTTCTCTATAACTTTGAGCTGGTCGATAACGTCCTGTCTTTTTTGAAGCCTGGCAGATGCCTGTTCCACCTGTCCCTTTTGGGCCATGCCCCTGATAGATTCGGTTATGGCCAACAAAAGCCCGGACAGGGTTAATACCTGATTGTAGTAAATAAGGATTCCTGTTGTCTCCATTTTATTGTTCACCTGTTATTGAGATTCGGTAATACTTTAGCGTTATGCAACAAACCATCTGAAATCAAGCTTCGGGTGTGATCAGATTTAAAGCAGGAAACTGTTTGAAGGAATTAGAAATCGTTAAGAAAGAACCAGGTTTAAAATGCCGTTTT